>JBKHFN010000119.1:0-5073 GCA_046540195.1 Salinarchaeum sp. | reverse complement strand
GGGTGGTGGGCACTCCGGGTGCTCGCGGTTGAGTTGCCGGCATTGCCCGAATCGGTGACCAGTCCGACAGCACCGATGGCCTTTGCGATGCTACTTGCCAGCGCCGTCAGCATCGGACTGCTCGCCGGGGGCATCATCTACTGGCTACGGTGGTGGTATCCCGGCTCGCTCGCTGAATCCCGAGAGAAACGGATCGACGCGACCATGCCACAGATCGTCGCGTTTGTCTACGCACTCGCTCGCAGCGGCATGGCCTTTCCCGAAGTCATGCGGATCACCGCTGCACACAGCAATATCTACGGGGCAGCCGCCGAGGAGTTTGAAATTGGGGTCCGGCACATGGACATCTTCGGTCGCGACATCGTCACGGCACTTCGTGAGATGAGCGAGCGATCGGCGAGTGACACCTTCGGCGAGTTCGCTGAGAATCTCGCGAGCGTTCTCCAGAGCGGTCGCGATCTTGAGTCGTTTCTCGAAACCCAACACCAGGAGTTCCGTGAGGAGGCCGAGGCCCAACAGCGCCAACTGCTCACGCTGTTGTCGACGCTTGCAGAGGCCTACGTGACGCTCTTTGTCGCCGGACCGCTGTTTTTGATCACCATTCTCATCATCTTCGGACTCACCGGTGCCCAGACGCTGACACCGTTGCGACTGTTCGTCTATCTGGTGTTGCCCGCAGGGAACGTCATCTTCATGGCGTACCTGGATACGGCGCTTGGCTCTTTCGGCGGGATTGGGCGTGGGACCTCAGCAGCGGACAAGACGACGCCTGAGCCGGTCGCCGAAGGAGTGAATGGCATTCCCAGAGCGGACCAGGGTCGGGCCGACGGTGGGCACCCAATCCGCTCGGAGGTTAGTCGACAGCTGGCCCTATACGACCGCCTCAGTCGGATCCAGACCCGTCTACGGGACCCTCTTGGCACGCTCCGGCAGTCGCCAGAGGTGGTCCTCTATGTGAGCGTACCGGTCATGGGTATGATCACCGCTGTCCGCGCCCTGCTCGGTGGACCGCTCACGCTGGGGCGGGCTGAGGGACTGCTCGTCCAGTTCGCTATTGTCGTTGTCGGTGCCTTTGCAGTAGCATATACGTATCATCGACGGCGGATCGAACGGATTGAGGCGGTTGTTCCAGACTTTCTCGATCGGCTAGCAAGCGTCAACCAGGCAGGCGTGGCCGTCATCCGGAGTATCGACCGGGTACGCGAGAGCGACCTAGGGGCACTCAATCCCGAAATCGACCGGCTCTGGGCGGAGTTGCAGTGGGGGGCGAGCATCGAGACGGGGCTCAAACGGCTTGAGGCGCGCGTTCAGACGGTCACGATGTCGCGCGTCGTTGCACTGATCACCAACGCGATGAGCGCCAGCGGACAGATCGCGCGCGTACTCGCAATTGCGGCAGCCCAAGCGAAAGCCGACCGGACGCTCAAGCGCGAACGCCGCCAAGAGATGCTTGTTTACACCATCGTCATTTACGTCTCCTTTGCGGTGTTTCTCGCGATTATTGTCGCCCTCGACACAGTACTACTGCCGAATCTCCCTGAGGCTGGGATCGGCGGTGGAGGCACACCGGCCGGTGTTCCAACCGGTGGCCTCTCGGGCTTCGGCGATGTCGATGTGGCCGCCTATCAGACCGTTTTTCGACACACGGCCTACATCCAGGCGCTTGTCACCGGGCTCATCGCCGGACAGATGAGCCGGGGTGACATCCGTGCTGGTGCGGTCCACGCCACTGTGTTACTAGTCGTTGCTGCGGTGACGTTCGCGGTGCTCTGAGCAGTCAGCTACGCCAGGAGTGCCTCAGCAGCATCGATGTCCGCCGGCGTATTGACGTTTACTCGGTCGGCCGCAAGCGGTACGGCTAATACCGGCTTAGTCGCCGCGAGCCGGTCGATTGCGTGGGGGAGTTCGATCTCACCGGTCGCCGCCGGCCGGGTCGCCGCAATGGCGTCAAAGATCGCCGGCAAAAGCACATAACAGCCGGTCGTGATGCGCGTCCCCGGCGGGTCCTCGGGCTTCTCAACGATCGACTTCACCTGGTCGTCCGTGGTCTGGACCACGCCGGTCGTTCGGGCGACCTCGGGAGCGACCGTCTCGGTAGCCACCACCGCCGTCGCCGAGTGAGTCCGAAACCGGTCGATCGGTCGATTAAGCGTTCCAGCAACGACGTTGTCGCCGTTGAGAACCACAAACGGGCCCTCAACTACCTCACGCGCTTGATACACAGCGTGGCCGAGTCCGCGCCGCTCTGTCTGCCAGACGTACTCGATTGGCGTCTCTCGGTAGGTGGCGCCGAAGTGCGCACGGATCTGCTCGCCGCGATAGCCACACACCACGACCAACCGATCAACACCGCTTGCCACAAGCGTCTCAAAGACATGTGCAAGCAACGGTCGATCGGCGACCTCAACGAGCCCTTTCGGCCGGTCTGCTGTCAGTGGTCGCAGCCGCGTTCCCGCGCCGGCCGCCGGTACGACCGCATCCATACTCGTTGGTTCGAGAGCGGCCACAAAGGCGTTGCCGGTCAGCAGCCTCACACGAACAGACTGCCCCCGATCAGACTGGCACTACCGCCGCCACGATCACAACCGTAAGCAGGCTCCGGCCGAAGAGACCGGTATGGACCGTCGCGATGTCCGGGCGGTATACGACGAGATTGCCACCCACTTCGCGCAGACACGCCAGCACCCCTGGCCGGAGGTTGAAGCCTTTCTCGCAGACGTCAGTGGGCGTACCGGTCTCGACATCGGGTGTGGGAACGGTCGGCACCTCAAGGTGCTTGGCGACCAGGTCGATCGCGTCCTCGGCCTTGACGCAAGTCCCGCGCTACTCGACGTCGCAGCCGCTGATCATCCCACTGTCTCGTTACTCGCCGGGGACGCCGCGCGGCTCCCAGTTGCCACAAACGCGGTTGATGTCGCCCTCTACGTTGCAACCCTACATCATCTTCCTGAGCGCTCGCTTCGGATCGGCAGTCTCGATGAACTAGCGCGTGTGCTCACCCCAGACGGACAGGCACTGGTCAGCGTCTGGAGCACCGCTCACGACCGCTTCGATCGGACGGCCGGCTTCGATACACTGATCGACTGGACCTTGCCCGGTGGACGGACTGTCCAGCGGTTCTATCACATCTATGACCCCGAGGAGTTCACCGCCGATCTCGCGGCGAGTGCGCTTACCGTCGAGCGGACACGGATCTCAAGCGGGAACTGCTACGCGCGAGTACGCGGACAAAAGTAGCGCTACGCTGGGACGGCCTGGGTGCGTTTCTTGCGAGCGATATAGCCCGCGATCTTGTTACGCACGTTCTTCGAGGTGATGTTCGTCAGCGTCTCGACGGCCTCCTTGTTGTGCTCGAAGTCCGTCGAGAACGCGTCGGGATAGCGTTCGAGCAGTACCTGTCCGGTCTTTTTGATGTACCCGGGCTTGATAGTCATATATCGTGTGTTGCCGGTCCGACCAAAAAAGGGTTCGATCCGCCCGGACCTATCGCCGCCGCACACGACTGAATACAATCAAGAGGGCGATTACCGCACCAAGGAGACCAAATCCAGGTTGCGTTGGGGATGTCGGTGCGGGCTCCGATGGCTGGACTGCGATCGTCACATGTGCCGTGTCGGCCTCGATAGTTGCAGTGCCGGTCGCCGGTGCTCGGTAGGCAACCGTATGAGTCACCGTTTCGCCCGCATCAAGCGTTCCCGCGAGTCGGTCGATCGCGCGGCCGTCGGCGAAGATGGTCTCACGGTACGTCCCAGGGAGATCTCCCTCGTTGGCCACACGCACGTCGATCTCGACAGTCGCATTTGGGCCGACAGAAATGGTCTCATTCGGTGTGACAGCACTGCCATTGACACGGATTGCCGCGATTGTGTAGGTAATACGCTCCGGATCAATGTCGAAGACCCGCTGGAAGGTCTCGCGGGTCCACAGCGTCGGGCGCTCGGTTGTTTCGGTGTATCGCCGGCCAGCTTCGCGGACCGACCGATTGCCGGCGGCCTCTAGCATCGAGAGAAACGCTTCGTTGTCGATTGGTTCTTCGTGATCGTTCAGTGCACGAAAGACCGTCGTAAACCGGCCGGTTGCCTGTCGGAGTTGGCCGTCAAGCGCACCAGCGACCAGCGGGCCGACGTAGTAGTTGCCGTGAGTGTATCGCCACGATGTCGGCGCGGTGAGACGCACGTCTGTATACCGCTCGCGCGCTCCCATGGCAAGTCGCTCGCGGAATGCCTCATAGCCAATGCGGCGCTGTTCGAGGGTTATCAACGCGGCGTAGTAGACCGCGGAGGCCTCGCGGTACCACCGTAGCGACGGCTCAAGTGCGAACGCCTGACGAGTGTGGACGTACTCGTGGAGCCAGACATTATCAGCGGTCGCAAGCGGCTCGTCGGCCTGAACCCACAGGTCGGCCGGACCAGTCTGGAGGCCACGTACCCCCCAGTCGACGTCCGTTGGTGCTGCGACAACAAAGACCCGCTCGTCGCGGTCGCCGACGCGTAGTCGGCCGGCGGCGTCCGTTAGCGAGGCAAGAATCGCATCCGCGTCCGCCTCAAGCTCGGCCGACGCTGGGATCACCAACTGGATCGTCTGGCCGTTCGCGTTGCGGGTATACTGACGGTAATCACCGAAAACGGCGATAACATCGCTTGCGACTCCCACGCCGTCGACGCGGGTACTGCGGTTGAACCCGACGGGTTCGCCACGTGAACGCCAGTGGTGACTGGTCGGCGGGCGAGCGACAATTCCCCAGTCGCCCGTATCAGCAAAGACATACCGACCGGTGGTGGCGATCGGATCGGTGCGGTCAATTGTCCGGTTGGCCGGGGTGCGGTAGATAAGCGTCGGCTGACGCGTTCGGCCATCCCACGCGAAGGTCCGGGTGTCGAGTCGGTCGAATCCCCGGGCATCAAGCGCGGTTGCCCCGTCGGGGAGCGTCACCTCCAACTCAACGAGTGAATCAGGGAGTTGGTAGGACTGCCGTACACCGAAAGACCCCGGCCGCTCCGGTGTTGGATAGTAGGTCTGCTGGAGATCAATCGTTGTCTCGGCGTCATCGGGGCCAGGTTGGACCTCCCCGCC
>JBKHFN010000118.1:0-5078 GCA_046540195.1 Salinarchaeum sp. | reverse complement strand
ATTACCACTCACTATGGCCTGCTCACTGCTCAAACCTCTGAACTAGACAGTGCCAATTATATCTGAACATCTAATTATTGATAACCGCATTACGGAATCTGGATCGGACAGAATCAACCGGCAACCTGCTGAATTGGATTGTCGGTTTGGGAGCAAATCGCCAGCAGGCGGTCGATTCAACTCCTGTACGCGAGTACGTGCCGCGTATGGGTTGGGACGGATTCGAACCGTCGGCCTGCTCCGTGTGAAGGAGCCGTCATAACCAGGCTAGACCACCAACCCACAAGCAGTGATACCGCCGGTTTGGACTTAAGCGTTGTCTCTCCGCCTACAGCGGTTCGATGAGTTCAACAACGTGACCATCGGGATCGCGGATGAAGGCCGTTCGCGCTCCGGCTGCGGGCTGGTCGGACGGACCAGCGCGGATCCCGTGGTGGTCGATCGACTCGACAGCCGCATCGACATCCTCGACCTCAAGCGCCAGGTGATCGATCATGTCCCCGGACTCAGACGGCGTTTCGCCGTCGGTATCCGAAAGCTGCAGTTCAACTCCGTTCTCATCGGCGACGTAGAGGTTGCGGGTTGTACCGTCTTCGGTGGTGAACTCCCAGGAGCGTTCGAATCCGAGTTCCTCGACGTACCAGTCCGCGGTGCGCTCGGCATCAGCGACGTTCAAGCAGACGTGCAACAGCGCCATACCGTGATACAGAGTTACCCGACAATTAAAGATGGAGGATTCGCCCCGGCAGATCGTAAGCCCGAACCCCATCCAGGCCAATATATCGGCGATGGAAACCGGCGTGATCCCGGCCGGGTCGATTCCCGGCGGGATCGACCTCACGACGACGCTTGAGAGCGGACAGACCTACATCTGGCGGCGATCGGACGGCGCAATGTACGCCGAGACGCCGCCAGGCGACGCCTGGTATGAGACGGTCCTTGACGGCGCTGTCGTCCGGGTACGCCAGCGCGAAGCCGGCCTCGAGTGGCAGGGCTCCACTGATGTCGTGCCGCACCTGCGACGAGCGCTCCGACTCGATGACGATCTTGATGCGATCTTCGCAGACGCACCGACCGATCCGCTGATCGACCGAGCCTTCGAGCACGGCCGGGGGCTCCGGCTGGTGCGGGATCCGCCGGTGGCGAGTCTCATCTCCTTTATCTGCTCGGCGCAGATGCGCGTGCCGCGGATCCACACCATGGTCCAGTCACTCGCCCAGACCTTCGGATCGGTTCACACACTTGCGGGAGCCGAGCATCCCGCTTTCCCAACGGCCGACCGGCTGGCGGCCAGTACCGAGGGGCGACTTCGGGAGCTCAAACTCGGCTACCGGGCGCCCTACGTGTTGCGCACGGCACAGATGATCGCCGACGGTGAGGCCCACCCAACGGATGTCGGCGAGCGACCTTACGAGGCGGCCCGGGAATACCTCACGCAGTTCGTTGGCGTCGGCGAGAAGGTTGCGGACTGCGTGTTGTTGTTCGCGCTTGGCTACCTACAGGCCGTGCCGCTTGATACCTGGATCCGGACGGCCATCGAGACACACTATCCCGACTGTGAGCAAGGCACCTACGCCGAGACCTCCGCGGCGATCCGCGAGCGCTTCGGCGGCGCGTACGCCGGCTACGTCCAAACGTACGTGTTTCATTTCCTCCGGACGGCCGACGAGGATCCGGCGGCGATCACCTGAGCGGCGTTACACAACGGTTTTGGTCGTGGCTAGATCCCCTCCGGATACCATCATGACCGAGGAAGCAAACGACACCCGCATCGAATCCGACAGTCTTGGCGAGATCGCGGTGCCCGCCGACGCCGCCTGGGGGGCTCAGACCCAGCGGGCCATCGAAAACTTCCCGATTTCGAATCGCACCTTCGGCCGCCGGTTTATCCGCGCGCTGGGGATCATCAAGAAGGCCGCTGCACGCGCCAACCGCGAACTCGGCACGCTTGAGCCAGCGATCGCCGACCCGATTATCGCGGCTGCCGAAGCCGTCAGTGCCGGCGAGCACGACGATCAGTTCCCCGTGGATGTCTTCCAGACCGGGTCGGGGACTTCCACGAACATGAACGCCAACGAGGTAATCGCTCACCTCGCGACCGAGCGGGCCGACGACGTGGCAATCCACCCTAACGATCACGTCAACTACGGACAGTCCTCGAACGACACGATTCCAACGGCGATGCACATTGCCGTCTACGAGGCCATTGAGCAAGACCTCCGGTCGGCCCTTGAGACGCTTGCGGCGGAACTTGCAGCGGCCGCTGACCGGTTCGACGGCGTTGTCAAAACGGGCCGCACCCACCTCCAGGACGCGACGCCAGTGCGGCTGGGCCAGGAGTTCAGCGGCTATCACACGCAGGTCACGAAGGGCCTCGACCGGCTGGACGCCGTCGCACCGCGGCTGGGCGAGCTCGCTCTCGGCGGCACTGCCACGGGAACAGGGCTGAATACCCATCCCGAGTTTCCCGAGCGAGCAGTCGAATACATCGCAGAGGAAACCGGTCTCGACGTCCGCGAGGCCGACAACCACTTCGAGGCGCAGAGCGCTCACGACGCGATGAGCGAGGTCCACGGTGCGCTCCGGACGATCGCCGGATCGCTCAACAAGATGGCCAACGACTGCCGGCTGATGGCCTCCGGGCCGCGCAACGGCCTGGGCGAACTCGATCAGCCTGAGAATCAGCCCGGGTCATCGATCATGCCCGGGAAGATCAACCCCGTGGTCGCCGAGGCGGTCAACCAGGTTCACAAGCGCGTCGTGGGCAACGACGCAACGGTCACGGCCGCCGCTGGTCGGGGCGAGCTCGAGTTGAACCTGTATAAGCCCGTGCTGGCCGATACGACGCTTGAGTCGATCCGTCTGCTCGCCAACGCCAGTGAGGCCTTCGCTGAGAAGTTCATCGCCCAGCTAAAGGCCAATGAGGCGGCCTGCGAGGACGCCGTTGAGCAGTCGATGGCGCTGGCAACGGCACTCAATCCCGTTGTGGGCTACGATACGGGGAGCAAGCTCGCCAAGCGCGCACTCAAGGAGGGACGGACGATTCGCGAACTCGCCGTTGAAGAAGGCGTGTTGAGCGCCGAGGAGGCCGACGCGGTGCTTGATCCCGAGCGGATGACCCACCGGGGTATCCTCGGCAGCGACGTCGAGTAAGCTACATCCAGGGGACCGACCGGGTCGTACACTCGCCGGCGAGCGACTCGCGCATGGCGGCCGCCGGATCCTCGCGGTGTTCGAGCACCCACATCAGCTTGACCAGGGCCGTCTCTGGGAGGGTGTCCTCGGCCTCAACAACACCCGCGTCAAGCAGATCGCGACCAGTGTCATAGACGCGGTCACAGACTCGTCCATCGAGACACTGGCTGGTCATGGCGACGGTCATGCCATCCTCAACGAAGGAGGCGAGTGTCGGCACGAGATCGGTGCTGACGTGGCCAAGCCCCGTGCCCTCGATGATCAGCCCCTCAGCGTCGGAAACGGCATCGAAGTGAGCGGAGTCCATCCCAGGAGTGAACTTCACGAGTTCGACGTTCGATTCAATGTCGGCGGCAATCGCGAGCTCAGCATGCCCGCGATCGCGATAGGCCCGCCGGAACGTAACCCCCGTGTTCTGTCCGACATCGGATCCCGCCTCATCGTGGACAATATCGTAGTCAACGATTCCAAGCGGGTCCCGGCCGACCGTCTCGAAGGCATCCCGTCGGGAAGTGTGGTTCTTGCGCGCTCGGACCCCGCGGTGAAGCGCACACCGGTCGTCGGAGCTACTGTCGTGCATGCAGATGAGCACCTCCGCACAGTCGGACTTGGCGGCCTCAACCGCACAGACCGCGTTCATCACGTTATCCGAAGAGGGGCGATCCGCCGAGCGCTGGCTGCCGGTGAAGACGATCGGTACCGGCGTCTCAAGCATAAACGACAGCGCGGCGGCAGAGTACTGCATGGTGTCGGTGCCATGCATCACGACGACGCCGTCGGCCCCGGCCTCGATCTCCTCGTGGACCGCCTGGGCCAGCTCCTGCCAGACGTCCGGACGCATGTTCTCCGAGAGGATGTTGGTGACAACCCGGCCACGGTAGTTCGCCCGACCGGCCAGATCGGGAACGGCCCGGAGGACATCCTCGGCGTCGAACTGGGCGGTCACCGCGCCCGTGCGGTAGTCGACCGTCGAGGCGATAGTCCCGCCGGTCGAGATCAGTGAAATCGTCGGAAGCGACGCATCGGTTGTGATCGTTGAGGCGCCGGCCCCGCCACCGGCATCGGTCGACTCGACGGTCCGTGCACCGGCATCAAGCACCTCGACGGTCGCCGGGTCGCGGTCGATACCCACATTATAGCCATCATCAAGCTTGAGAATGAGTCGATTCGCGTCGGACGACGGGAGGACGATACCCTCGTATTCAACGGCTTCGCGCTCGACGCGAACCCGATCACCCGGCTCCATGGCTGTGCGTTATCGACGACGGGACTTGAACCACTAGTGTCGGCGCTCTGTGACCCGCGTATCAATGCCGAGGATGGCGTATACGAATGACCGGCGGGCGAATGCCGTTGCAAAACAGTATAGCGCAAGCACCCCGAAAAACGGCGCGAGGCCCTCCGGAAGACCGGTCACCCCGAGGAGTGTCCCGATGGCTGTTGGGCCGCTGATGGCCCCTGTCCACAGCCGGATTGCGCGATCAACCGGTCCGATGTTCCGCGATGGCGGAGACTGTCGGGACGAGCGGGACACGTACTCACTCGGCAGGCTCCTCGGCATCGCTCAGATCGGCGCCACAGTGTGGACAGGTATCGTGGCGGACCTCGACACTTGACTCGCGGACCTCCCGCATGACCGCCGAGATGCGATCTTCGGCGTCAAGCTCCTCCTCGACGGACAGTTCGACCCCTTCGACCTCAAGCAGGAACTTCGCGACCTCCGAGGCCTCATACATGATATCATCAAGTTCGTCGGCGGTGAAGAACTCGGTCATTGCCCCATAGAGAAACGTGGCCCCGGCCTTGCGGACCTTCTCTTCAAACGACGCCCGGGCCTGGTTGATCGCTTGTGGTGAGTAGGTATCGGTCATGAAGGGAACCAA
>JBKHFN010000117.1:0-5080 GCA_046540195.1 Salinarchaeum sp. | reverse complement strand
CCAAAACCCGAGATTGAGGCGCCGACCGACGCTATCGTCCGGGTCACACACACGGCCGTCTGTGGCTCGGACCTCTGGTTTTACCGCGGCGAGACCGACCGCGACATCGGCTCACGAGTGGGCCACGAGCCCATGGGCATCGTTGAGGCCGTCGGCGATGCCGTCACCAGTGTCACGCCTGGCGACCGCGTCTTCGCCCCGTTCGTCATCAACTGTGGTGAGTGTGAGTTCTGTCGGCGCGGGTTGTACACTTCCTGTGTGAATGGCGACTCCTGGGGTGGGGACAACGGTGGCGCCCAGGGTGAGTACGTCCGGGCGCGTCACGCCGACGGCACGCTTGTACGCGTCCCCGACCGACACGCCGACGATGAGGACACCCTCCGATCGATCCTACCGCTAACGGACGTGATGGGAACCGGCCACCACGCCGCGGTGAGCGCCGGTGTCGGCCCGGGTGACACCTGCGTCGTCATCGGTGACGGGGCTGTCGGCCTGTGTGCCGTCGCCGCCGCACGACGACTCGGCGCCCGACGGATTGTCGCCGTTGGTCACCACAAGGACCGTCTTGAGGTGGCGGCCGACTTCGGGGCAACCGAGACTATCGCCGCCCACGGTGAGGCCGCAACAGAGGCCGCCATCGCCGCGACCGATGGCGGGACCGAACACGTGCTTGAATGTGTTGGGGCGGCCTCATCAATGGATACCGCAATCGAGGTCTGTCGCCCCGGTGGCACCATCGGCTATGTCGGTGTTCCCCACGGCGTTGCCGACGCCGGCCTCGACATTGAGTCGCTGTTCCGACAGAACATCACGCTCAACGGCGGTGTCGCGCCGGTTCGGGCGTACGCTGACGAACTGCTCGCGGACGTGCTGGGCGGTACGCTTGATCCTGCGCCAGTGTTGACCCACACGGTTGATCTTGCAAACATCGCCGAGGGGTATCGCCTGATGGACGAGCGCGAGGCGATCAAGGTGCTTGTCCGACCGTGACAGGATCAAAGACACCATACACTTGTACGTTCCCCGCCGACGGCCGACACATGACCATGTTGTACCATCACCGGAGGTGGCGTCGATGTACGTAGTCATCGTCGGCGGTGGCGAGGTCGGTCGGACGGTTGCCGATACCCTCTCGACCGATCACGAGGTGGCTGTCATCGATCCCGATCCGACCGTTATCGAAGATCTCGACCGACAGTACGACCTGTTGACCATCGAAGGTGACGGAACCGAACAAAGCATTCTTGAAGCGGCCGGGCTTGAGTCGTCTGACATCGTGATCGCCGCAACAGGCGATGACGAGGCCAATATTGTCATCTGCGGGACGGTCAAGGCTCGGACGGACGCCTTCACCATTGCCCGGGTCAAGCGACGGGACTATCTTGCGACCTGGCGGAGCAGCGACAGCGCTTACAGCGTCGACTTCATGGTGTGTACGGATCTGCTGGCCGCCCAGGCAGTTGCTCGTCTCGCCGGCGTGCCGGGTGCGATGGACCTTGATACGTTCGTCGGTGGGATCGTCCGGATGGCGAAGTTTGCCATCACCGAGGAGAGTACGATCGCTGGCCAGACCGTTGCCGAGGCCGACCAGTACGACGGATTAACCTTCGCTGCACTGTTTCGCGATGAGGAGGAGGTTGTCATCCCGACGGGCGACACCATCCTCCGTCCCGATGACCGGGTGGTTGTCATCGGTGACGGCGAGTCCCTCTGGTCCTTTGCGGCCGATCTAACGCACGATGATGAGCACGATACCGAGGAGGTTGTCATTATCGGCGGGAGCGAGGTGGGATTTCAGACCGCTCGGCTGTTCGCCGAGCGAGGGCTCCGGACGCGGTTGATCGAACGCGATGAGACACGAGCCCGGACAATTGCCGAGACGCTGCCGGAGGTGACTGTGCTCCAGCGGGACGCGACCGACGTCGAGTTTCTTGAGCGCGAGCACGTCCAGCAGGCCAGCATGGTCGTCTCAGCGCTCGATGGTGACGAGAAGAACCTCTTTGTCTCACTGTTGGCTTCGCGCATCGGCGCCGAGCGGACGGTGACGTTCGTTGATCGCATCGAGTACAGCTCGCTCTTCGAGACCGTCGGCGTAGACGCCGCTGTGAGCCCGCGTGAGGAGACGGCTGAGGAGATCATTCGATTCACGCGCAAGGACAAAGCCAAGAAAATCGCGATGCTTGAGGCTGACAGCGAGGTTATCGAGATCGAGATCAGCGAGGACAGCGTCCTTGCCAACCGAACGATCGCGGAAGCGGCCGACGAGGCGCCCGAGCAGTTCGTTATTGGAGCGATTGCACGGCGTGGATCGGTCATCACCCCCCGCGGTGAGACGACGATCTATCCGGGTGATCACCTCGTAGTATTCGTCCGGACCGCACGGGTCAACGATCTGCTTGAACGACTCTAGATGCATGTCCAACCAGTCAGAAGCCATCGGACCGGCCGTAGTCCTCGTGCGGGGAGCCAAATGACGTCTCGGACGAACGGTGTCATCCGCCCCCATCGGGAGGGCACCGCACGGTACTCGTGCCTCATCGGCTCAGTCTGGCCACGCAACGTCAGAAGGCGAGTGTTTCCGTAGCGCGCGCACGTCTCGGCCACTGCTGCAGGCGTCTGTGGCGCCGAGACCGCACGGAGCGTCCGGGAGACTCAGGACAGGACCATCATTCGGTGACCTCCTCCCCGCCGTGAACGGCGGGATTCTCTCCTCGCAGAAAGATAGGCCACCGCGTTGGATGTCTCCAAGCCATCAACGTACGAATACTGTAACCGTGGACGCTGAGAGCAAAAACAACGTGGCGACATCTTACTGAAGTACAAGGAGACAGCCTCGCGCTTTAGCACGGGGAGGATGTCAACGCGTACAACGGCCGTGAATTATTCGGTGGTAATCCACGCACCGTGGTTGTCGGGGGCGGCAACAAGAACACTTCCCTCGATTCCGGCCCGTCGAAGCGCATGTTCGCCGGTCTCAACGGCGGCAGCTGTCCGTTCAGCAGCGATCAAGCCGTATGTGGTCGGTCCCCACGAGGACTGTCCAGCGCCGACAACGGCATCACTCTCGTGGAGCGTCTCAACTAGCTCACCCACCGGCGGGCGATATAGCCCGGCCTGCTCGTCGGCGTAGTACGTGCCGTTAAGCCGGCCGAACTCGGTAAGTGCTGCACCGAAGGCGCCACGATCGCCGGTTACGACCGCCGGGAGCAGACGGCGCGTGAGGACGGCACTGAGTCGGTCGGCCGTCTCGGGCGATGCCTCCTTGATGACGGTCTGCATTCGAGAGGTCTCGGCGGTGCCACTGTGGCCCTTCTCCGTTGACGGGACGATCACTAACACGCGCCAGTCATCAGGCACCGGGTGACGGGCGATGACCGGCGGCACCGACCACGCGCCACGATCGGGCACGGCGTCGGTAAACCGGGTGGTCGGGTGTCCTCCATCAACGATGAACCCACCAGTCTCGAAGCCGGCAACACCGATCCCGCTACGACCTCCACGGCCGAGCTCCGGCGCGACCGCACGGGGGCGACTCACCCGACCGTGGGCGGCGGCGATTGCCGCGTAGACCGCTAGTGCGAGCTGAGTGCCACTCCCGAGTCCGACGTGACGCGGCAACTGTACTTCAACGGAGACTTCCGCTCCTGGCACACCCAACGCCTCACAGACGCGCTCGGCGTAGGTTACTGCTAGGTCATCGTCACACTGCAGTTCCGAGGCTGGGGTGGCCTCAACAACGACTCGCGGACGATCGATCATGAACCCAACACCACCGTAGAGCCGCTCGTGCGCCAACGACAGGTTCTGGAATCCGGCGTGGATACGAGCCCCGACACTCACGCGCGCCATCGACAGTAACACGGGTCGCTGGACCAATGTGGATTTCGACCTTGCCGTGTCGGGGCGCTTATACGCGTGCCGGCCTCCGAATCGGCCATGGACGCCTACGAGCCGCCAAGCAAATCCGAGGAACTGCGGAGTAGTGAGGTCACTGAGGGATACGAGCGGGCCCCCCACCGGGCGATGTTCCGGGCGATGGGCTACGACGATGGCGACCTCTCGGCCCCGCTGGTCGGGATCGCCAATCCGGCGGCGGACATCACACCGTGTAACGTCCACCTTGATGAGGTCGGCGAGGACGCCTGGGAGCACATCGACGCGGCGGGTGGAATGCCGATCGAGTTCGGCACAATCACCATCTCGGACGCCATCTCGATGGGGACCGAGGGGATGCGTGCGAGCCTCATCTCGCGAGAGGTCATCGCTGATTCCGTTGAGCTGGTCTCCTTTGGCGAGCATATGGACGGACTGGTGACCATCGGCGGGTGTGACAAGAACATGCCGGGGATGATGGCGGCGATGATCCGCACCGATCTCCCGTCGGTCTTCCTCTATGGCGGGTCAATCATGCCCGGCGAACACGACGGCCGGTCGGTCACGATCCAGAACGTCTTCGAAGGTGTCGGTGCCGTCGCCAGCGGCGACTTGGAAGAAGAGGAGCTCTATGAGATGGAACACACCGCCTGTCCCGGCGCGGGCGCCTGTGGCGGGATGTTCACCGCCAACACGATGGCCTCTGTCTCGGAGGCACTCGGTCTGGCGCCACTCGGGAGCGCCTCTCCGCCAGCAGAGGATGAAACCCGTTATGCGGTGGCTGAACGGACGGGCGAACTCGTGCTTGAGTGTATCGAGGCCGACCGCCGACCCTCAGACATCCTGACTCGGGGTTCCTTTGAGAACGCCATCACGCTGCAGGTCGCGATGGGCGGGTCGACCAACGCCGTCTTGCACCTGCTGGCGCTGGCTGCCGAGGCCGGGATCGACCTGAACATCGAGGACTTCAACCGGATTTCCGATCGCACACCCAAAATCGTTGATCTCCAGCCCGGTGGCGAGCGAGTCATGAATGACCTCCACGAGCTCGGTGGCGTGCCGGTCGTCCTCCGTCGACTGCACGGGGCTGGGTTCA
Source organism: Salinarchaeum sp. (assembly GCA_046540195.1). GTDB lineage: Archaea > Halobacteriota > Halobacteria > Halobacteriales > Salinarchaeaceae > CAZFMU01. The sequence continues at coordinate 111 of JBKHFN010000117.1, read as the reverse complement.
TCAACGGCGACGAGTTGACCGTCACCGGACGGACAATCGCCGAGGAACTCGCCGTTCTTGAAGAGCGCGGCGAGTTGCCGCCGTTTGGGACCGCCGAAGCCGACTTCCTCT
>JBKHFN010000116.1:0-5108 GCA_046540195.1 Salinarchaeum sp. | reverse complement strand
TCTGTGATGGTCCGATATGATCCACAGTGATTGGGGCGACTGGCTGCTACAGGCGGTCGCCGCGGCGGATCCCGAGACGGCCGACCTCTGGTATCTCGGCTGTAACGGCGCGATTCTCAAGGCGCACGACGGAAGCACGATCTTCGTCGATCCCTATCTCGGGACGGGCGACCCGCCACGGACTGTCCGGTCGATTCCGGTCCCGTTCGCCCCCGAGGATGTCCAGGCCGCTGACGCCGTGTTGGTCACTCACGAACACACCGACCACTGTCATGGCCCCAGCCAGGGCCCTATCCTCGCCGAGACGGAGGCAACGCTGTTTGGTCCTGACGCCGCTACCGACCTGACGACGGACTGGCCGGCGACCTACGGAGTTGATCCCAGCCAGTTCGTGACCGTAGCCGAGGGCGATCGGATTGAAGTCGGGGCTATCACCGTCCATGTCGAGGGGGCCAACGATCCTGACGCCGAACATCCTGTGAGCTATGTCTTTGAGATCGACGGCCACACCCTCCTCCACGGTGGCGACGCACGACCCGGCAAGCCCTTCGTTGAGGTTGGCGAGCGTTACAATATCGATACCGGCCTGCTGGCGTTCGGCTCAGCGGGGATGATCCCCGACAAGGAGACCGGCGAGGAGTCTTACACGAAGTGGTACAACGATGAGAACGAGCTCATCAAGGCAGCGACCCAGCTCCAGCTTGATCGGCTGGTGCCGACTCACTGGGACATGTGGCGTGGTCTGACGGCTGATCCGACCGCCGTTGTTCATCACGCCCGCCGGATGCCGCATCCCCGGTATGTCCATCCGATTGAGATCGGTGACCGGATCGATCTTGAGGGATGATCGGACGACCCTCGCGTCGGGCCCGTCGTAACGTCATCACGCCACCGCCGCGGGGCAACATTCAATTCCGGGGTTCCAGTAGGCCCCGCACATGAGCGAACCAACCCCCGACGAGGAGGAGTTGATCGTCGAGGAGGAGGGGGTCACCGTCACGAAGACGTTCGTGCCGGATGACCTTCCGGTCCCGGCGATCCGGTTTCTCATTGTGTCGACCCGTGAGACGCCGGTTGTCGTCACGCTCCAGGATACGATTCCACGGACGTTCTCGATGAACAGTGTCGGGTTTCACCCCGAGTACGGAGCCAACAACTGGACGGCTCACCAGGATCACCGGGTGGTCTACGAACGCGAACTCGCGCCGGCCGAGGATGTCGAGACCGTCTATGGCATCCGTATCGACAAGCCTGAACAGGCGGTTCCCTTCATGACATCCCCGGAGCTTACCGTGCGATTACCCACCACCGCATCCGCGACCGGGACCGATCCGGGATCGCCCCTCGCCGCCCCGGAGGATGCGCAGGCGGCCAAGGAACTGCTCGCAGCGGACGCCGACGACAGTGCAACGACATCGGTCGCCGCCACAACGGAGAATACGGCAGCCGAGCAGTCGTCGATCGTCGCACAGCTAATTGAGGAGATTGAGGCGGGCGGACTCGGGGCGAGCGAACGACAGGCGCTTCGTGAGGCCCTCAACATTGAGGAGCCGACCGACGTGGAGACACGGATCAGTCACCTGCAGTCGCGCATCGAGGAGGTGGCCGCCCATCAGACATCCATGCGTGAGGATCTTGGGCGGCTCGAAGGCGCCGATGAGACCGCAGGTGAGGCCGACATCGAAGCCATTGAGATTGAACTCCAGGCGCTCGTCGACCGCGTTGACGCGCTTGAGAACGCGACCGACCAGCACAGCGAATACGAACTGTCCGATCTTGAAGCCCGGCTAGAAGCGGCGACCGACCGGCTAGACGCTATTGAGGACGACGTCGCGACGCTTCGGGACGATGTTGATGCCATCCAGCGGTGGCGTAACCGCCTCGGAGATCTCTTTTCGTGAGCCGCCGATTGGCGTCCACGATTTGCTATTTGTCGTCGTGCTCAAGCGCTACGGCGCGGAGTTCCTCGCCGCGCTCGCTGTCGACAGTAAGCGCAGGGACCGATGTCGGGTCACCGTCGGCGTCGACGGCGACGTAGGTGGTGGTAGTCCAGGAGGTCTCAGTCGTCTCGCCGGTCCGCGGATCCTCGTGATAGCTGGTGAGATGCACGTGGACGCTCGTCTCGCCTGCGTCGAAGACGTACGCGTCGATCAGGACGGTATCGCCGACGGGAACAGGATGCCCGAAGTCGATTGCCCCCATGCGGGCGGTCACACACGTTTCGCCGCTAAAGCGCATGGCCGACATTGCACCAACCTCATCAAGCCACTTCATGACACTCCCACCATGTGCGGTTCCGTATGAGTTCGAGTCGTTCGGCTGGATCCGAAAGCGGTTCCGCAGGTGGGTGTCCTCCACACTCGGCATGGACGTACCACAGCCAGTACGAGGATGAACCTTGCGACACGATCGCGCTAGGCCTCGGCGATCAGCGACTCAAGATACTTCGTGACGTGATCGTCCATCCGACGTTTGAATCCCGCTTGGCGGGCCAGCCGATCCAGCTCACGAGAGGTGTAGGTTCCATACTGCAGCGCCTTCTTGTCGCGGGTACGGATCAACTCGGGGACCCACTCCGTGACGGCCTCGCGCAGGCCAATCTTCCGACGATCACCGACAACGAGGTGTGCTTCGGGGAGGGCAAGTGCCGCCTGGACCACCCGGTCATCAAGTAGCGGTGCCACCGGCTCAACCCCAGCCGCACGGATGGCCAGTACGTCGCGTTCGAGCTGCGCCGGCAGCGTTCGGAGGAGCTCATCGCGCGCCCCGCGGACAGTGTCGGCGTTGACCCGAGGATCAGTCGGCGCCTTGGCGATCTTGGCGTACCCGCCGAAGAGTTCGTCGGCTCCCTGGCCGACTGCCAGCCGCTCGAAGCCGGCCTCCGCCACGCGCTGAGCCGTCAGATATAGCGGGATCGCGATGGCGACATCCATCGCGTTGGTTCGACCGGTTACCGTTGCGACCGTCTTGGCTGCCTCGCGAAGCTGATCGTGGTCGAAACGACAGACCGTAAGCGACCGGTCAAGGGCCTCGGCTCCGGCGCGTGCAGCCTCAAGATCGTGACTCTCGGGGAAGCCAGCAACAACCAGTGGTCCGCTGGTGGCGCTGGCGATGACTCCGGAGTCAACCCCGCCGGAGAAGGCGACGGGAATATCCGTCGGAAGATCGGCAAGTGCCGCCTGGATTGCCTGCTCAAGTGTATCAATCGGAGCCGTCGAAGGCTTACGGTCTGTTGGCAGCGTCCAGTGTCGGGTTGGATCGGTCCCACCGACGGCTCCGGCTGGAAACCGCTGTGGCTGATCAAGAGCGGTCGGGGTAAATGCCCACTCTGGACGGCCATCCGTCGGGGTCGTTGTATCGATGAAGAGTGGTTCGCGACCAAGTACGTCCCGAACCAGCTGCCCATCACAGATTCCAGCGAACCCCCGGCCGCCCGGTAGTGGGGTTTGTTCGTCGATGGCCGTTCGGACGACGGCCGGAGCAGCGCCACGGAGTGTCATCGATGGCTGGACATCCGACGGTTGATGCGCCGTTTAATTCCGCCAGCCGCCTGGAGCATGCTGATCCGCCAGGGCGTGCGCTGTCCTTCGGTCTGGGTCCGCCCCGCACGAATGGCGTCAACGATCCCTTGGACCGATCGATCATCGACATCGATCAACGTCCGCGCCTGTCCGACCATCTCGCTGATGTGGGCATCGCTCCCGGCGACCTGTGGAAGCCGGCGACTGGCGGCAAAGCGCCGTGCGCGGCGGTTGCCGAGTCCAACGAGGAGCCGTGAGTTGTACACCTCGATGGCGTCGGCGACCGCAATCTCGTCGCCGTCAAGGTGTTTGGCGACGCCGTGTCGAGACTCCTGAAACGGGTGGGGAACCACGGCGATCCCACCGTGGTCGTGGATCGCATCGACTGTCTCAACGAAGGAGAGGCCGGCCTCAATCCGGTTGGTGATTCCGATGCCGAGAAGATGTCCGGCAGCCGTCGTGATCTCGATGCCAGGGATGCCGATCAACCCGTAATCCGCAGCCCGATCGGCGGCTTCGAGACTCGCGTCAATCCGGTCGTGATCGGTAATCGCCAGCGCATCGAGCCCGATCGCTTGTGCCTGCTCTAACAGGAGATCAATCGGGTCTCGACCGTCATGGGAGGCCGACGAATGCGCGTGAAGCTCGACCGACAACACAGACACATGAGCTATAGCCGTCGTGTGGTAAAAAACGCCGTGCTCTCTGGGAGACACTCCGGAACACCCATTAGGTGCGTCCAGCAAGCAGCTGGTAATGAGCCTGGCCGATTCCGACCGACGGTTGATCGTCGAGGAGCTCGGTCGCGAGCCGACTCGTGAAGAGGCCGCACTGTTTGAAAACCTCTGGAGCGAGCACTGTGCCTACCGGTCGTCGCGGCCGTTGCTCGGACAGTTCGACAGCGAAGGTGATGCCGTCGTTGTTGGGCCGGGTGACGATGCCGCTGTAGTGGCACTCCCCGACGATGAGACCTACATCACCATCGGGGTTGAGAGCCACAACCACCCTTCCTACGTCGATCCCTACGATGGGGCCGCAACCGGCGTCGGCGGGATCGTCCGGGATACGCTCTCGATGGGTGCCTACCCGATCGGGCTGGCGGACTCGTTGTACTTCGGCGACTTCGATCGCCAGCGCAGCCGTTACCTCCTTGAGGGAGTTGTCGAAGGGATTGCCGACTACGGAAATGCCATCGGCGTCCCCACGGTCGCCGGCTCGCTTGCGTTCCATCCGGATTACGAGGGCAACCCGCTCGTGAACGTCGCCTGTGTTGGGCTCACCAACGAGGAGCGTCTTCTCCGCGGGGCGTTGACCGAGCCGGGCAACGTGCTCGTGCTGGTGGGCAATGCTACCGGTCGCGACGGGCTCGGCGGCGCTAGCTTTGCGAGCGAGGATCTGAGCGAGGATGCCGAAACTGAGGACCGTCCCGCCGTCCAGGTGGGCGACCCCTACGAAGAGAAGCTCCTGATCGAGGTTAACGAACAACTGATTGAGGCAGACCTTGTCGAGAGTGCTCGCGATCTGGGAGCGGCCGGCCTCGGTGGGGCCACCTCCGAGATGGCCGCCCAGGGCGACCTGGGTGCACAC
>JBKHFN010000115.1:0-5121 GCA_046540195.1 Salinarchaeum sp. | reverse complement strand
CCGTTGTGATCTTTCCGGCGGCATTGCTCGTAGCGGCACTACTGACGAGCGCCGTCGCTCTCGGTCCAGGTCTTGGATTCTCCGGAGCAGTCTATGCGATCGTCGGAATGGCGTTGGTGTGGTATCCACGGGCCACGGTCCTCGGGGTCGTTGCTGCGAGCGGGCTCGGGACCATTGTACAGGCGCTTCGTGAGCCCGTTGTCCGTGCGGGCATCAGTGCTGGGGCGCCCGCGCCACCGTCGTGGGCAGGAGTTGGGTTCCACGCGCACGCGATGGGATTCTTACTGGGTGTGCTTGTTGGCGGGGGTCTGCTGTGGTATCGTGACCGACGTCCCTCGGCGCGCGCCGTCGCCTTTGGAACGTTCGCCATCGGGTTAGTCCAGGGACTCTGGCTCATCGTCTGGTCCGACGGGCCGGACACATACGTGTTATATCGCGGTGTCGGTGTCGTTGCACTGGTCGTGTTGACCCTGTTGGTGACCGCAGCGGTAACGGCGAGTGACCGACCGATTCCTAGAGTACTACCGAGTCACACTTGGATCCCGTCGCGACGACAGTTCGCGATCGGGTGGTTGATGCTGATTGGAGCCTTCACAATAACGGGGATTACCAGCACACTGCTCAGCGATTCCGCCCCGGTCGCTGTCGTCGGATTGACGCTCGGAGTGGCGGTTGTGCTTGGGATGCCGGCTGTTCCAAGCGCACTTCCGAACCGGCTCGTCACCGGACCGATGTCGCGACGGGCCGCCGCGATGGGAGTGCTCATGGTTGTGACTGTCGTGCTCGCGCTTCCAGGAATCCTCTCTGGGCTCACCGTCGTGGGCGAGACACCGGGAAACGAAACGACGACGGATGATCGCGGGGGCATAACTGTCAACGATTATACGATCAACTACGCGGCCAACGCGAGTAGTCAACAGCGTCTGGCGGTTGACCTTGGCCCCGAGTCCACACCGGAGGTGAACTACACGGGCGTCGTCGTCGAGAGTTCTACCCGAGAGTTCTGGACAGTCGGTATACGCGAGCAGCAACTTGAGTACAGCGGCAATGAGACCGTACTCGTTGGCGGAATCGGGTGGCGCGAAGCCGTCACGGTCGACCGGAGCGGCTGGAATGTGCTCGGCGGTGAAACCGCGTACGTGGTGGATCTGATACACGATGGATCAACCACGCGATCGTTCGTCTCCGACCCGGTCCAAGTACCGGCACGAATCGATGACCACCGCCTCGCCGTCGTGCCGACACCGACCGAGATGACCGTGTGCGTCACCGGGCCCGATGGGACGGCAACAGCTAGTCTCCCGGCGGCGAACGAGTCAGTCACCGTTGGCGGACTCATTCTCGTCACTGAAGCGGAGACGGACACAGCGCGATTGACCGCACAGACAGAGACAACCAGCGTCGTGATTGCCGAGCGCGAGGAGTACGCGGACACATGAAGCTCTTCATGGATCGATCGCCTCCCAGACCGCCGGGCCGACATCGTACACCCGGTTCGTCCGACGATCCCAGCCGCGGTCGAACGCGACGAACGCACACCACCGACCCTCAAGATCGGCCAGCGCAAGGTCTGGCTCGACATGCTCAATCGATTCGGGTGAGAGTTGCAGGTGATAATACACGCGGATTCCCTCCTCAACACGTTCGTATCCGTCAGCAGCAACGACGACGGCGCGGTCATCGGCGAGATAATGATGGTGCATGCCCTCTGCGTCGATCCCCAGATGGACGTACTCCTCACCGGGGAGTCGGCGATCAAGGCCGTGGCGGACGTACCCCGAAGGGGCGGAGGATGTAGGAGACATTGACGACAGTCACGACCCTGGTTGGCGCGAACTCGGATGTAAATGTGCGGCGGACCGAGATGTTCAAGTAAAGTTGGCCCGGCCTCTCAGTAGTGGCAGTCTCATTCGACCTCTTCGGAACACTCGTTGAGGCCGACCGGCCGGACGAGCCGGCGGTCGCTATCGCTCGTGAGCTTCGCGAGCGGGGGGTCGAGCCACCGGCGGACTGGCAGTCGGTCTACTGGACCCGACACATCGACACACCAGAAGGGGCTGAACTCACGCTCTCCGCGCACGTCGTCGCTGCACTGTCAAGTCAAGGAATCGAGGCACCGGCCGACCGCGTCGAACGAGCCGTGCTTGAAGCGTTTAGTCCAGTCGTCGAGACGCGGCCAACCGCCGTCGAGGCGGTCGAAACGGCCGCGCGCGCCGGTCCCGTAGCTGTCTGTTCGAACTGTTCGATTCCAGGTCTGGTCGAACGTGCCATCGCCAACTCGGCGGTTGACGCCGAGAACTTCGACGTGATCGTCTCGAGTGCCGACTGTGGGTGGCGCAAGCCCCATCCGGAAGCGTTCGAACGTCTCGCAACACAGCTCGGTGTCCCAATCGAGCGGGTGACGCACATCGGCGACACGCCGGAGGCCGACGGCGGAATCGAAGCACTCGGGGGGACGGCAGTAATTCTCGACAACGACACGCCGTTGCTTCGGACTGTCGAGCGGTTTGCGGAACGATGACTGCTGGGCCATGGTTGCTCGTTGCGGTCATAACGGCTGTATTCCTTGAGTGGACGGTAATCGAGCCGCCGGAACAGCTCCACCCCGTTGCCATCTTTGGGCGTGCGCTCGCTCCGTGTGACCGTGCCTGGCCGACGCCGCGACTCGCTGGGGTCGGAGTTGCACTCGTCGCCCCGCTCATCGCTGCCGGCGTAAGTGCCGTGGCTGTTGCACTCGTCACAACGATCACCGTCGGGGCTGGAGCAGTTGCCGGCGGCGGCGTCCTCTTTGTGAGTACGAGCCTCCGCATGTTGTTGGCGAGAGCCGATCGCACCATCGCTGCGAGTGAACACGATGTTGCGGCCGCACGGGCCCACCTGCCGGCACTGGTCGGACGCGATCCCACATCGCTCTCGGATCGCGAAATCCGGAGCGCAGCGGTCGAGAGTGCGGCCGAGAATCTCGCCGATGGGCTGGTCGCGCCACTAATGGCGTTTCTGATCGGGGGGATTGTTACCCTCCCACTTGGCGCTGCCGCGGCGACGTGGGTCAAAGCCGTCAACACGCTCGATTCGATGTTTGGCTATCCGGACCGACCGTTCGGAACGGCCGCTGCCCGACTGGACGACGCGGTCATGTGGCTTCCGGCACGAGCGAGTGCGCTTTTGATTGCCATCGTGGCTAGACAACGGGGGGCGCTGACGACGGCACGGAAAGCCGCCCCGCAGGCGCCATCGCCAAACGCCGGATGGCCCATGGGAGCTCTCGCCGGTGCACTCGACGTACGGCTCGAAAAGCCAGGAGAATACGTCCTGAATGCCGACGCGTCGCTTCCGACGCCGTCGCAGGCGACAACCGGAACACACGTTGTCGGACTCGCGGGCGGGGTTGCATACGCCCTGGCGGTGCTGGTGGGGGTGATAGTGTGGATATAGCCGTCGGTTCAGCGCTACGAGGCGCACTCGGGTTTCTAACACGCGTGCCGGTTGGGCACTCCGCGAGAGCGTGGGAGGCGTTTCGGCGACACCCGGAGGTGATGGTGATCGCTGCGTACCCGCTCGGTGGACTATTCGCCATTCCGGTCATCGCCCCGATACCGACAGTCACCACCGCGGTTGTTCTTCCGGCATGGATCATTCTGGTGACTGGGATTACCCATCTCGATGGACTGGCTGACTGTGGCGATGCCGCCGTGGTACACGACGATCGCGACCGGAAAGCGATTTTGAAGGATTCGGCGATCGGCGTTGGTGGTGTCACCGCCATTGGAATTGTGTTACTCGGAGTGGCGACCGCCGGATACGCCCTCGCCGCCGTCCCTGTCGGCGTTGCGATCGGAGCCGTGATCGCCGCCGAGGTCGGAGCGAAGGCGGGCATGGCTGCCGTCGCATGCGTCGGTGAGGCCACCCACGACGGACTCGGGGCCGCACTTGCCAGACCGACAGCACCGATCCGGATCGGGCTGGTCGGAATCCTTGCACTCCCGGCGATCGCTCTTACCTGGCCGACACCGGTAGCGGCCGGAACGCTCGGAGCGACCGTACTTGCCAGCGGGAGTGTCTATGGCTGGGCGAGGCGATCACTAGGGGGGATCAGTGGCGATGTCTTTGGCGCGACAAACGAACTCGCTCGACTTGCCGGCTTACACGCCGGGGTGCTCGTATGGACGCTTCTGTAACGACAGCTCTCGTAATGTGCGGCGGCGCTGGAACGCGGCTCGATATCCCAACCGAAAAACCTCTCGTCGACGTCGGCGGGACGCCGATGATCGATCGCGTGCTTGATGCGCTCGCCGCCAGCGGGATCACGACGCGGTGCGCTGCCGTCTCCCCACAGACACCGGCAACGCGCAGACACCTCGACAGGAGGGACGACGTGACCGTACTCGAAACCCCCGGAGACGGGTATGTCGCGGATCTCCAGACAGCGCTGTCGGATCGAACGACTCCGGTAATGACCCTCGCTGCCGACCTGCCGCTACTGGCCGGGTCTCTTCTTGACCGGATCAGAACGGCCTATACAGGCGGCTCAATGACGGTCGTTGTTCCCGCCGTGATCAAGCGGCACCTCGGTGTCTCGGTTGCCTCAGCGACGGTTGTTGACGGACAGGCACCGACCGGTGTCAACATCGTTGTCCCCGGTGAGACGGACGCGACCGACCGGCAAACGTACGTGAGCTACGACATAAGACTGGCCGTGAACGTGAATCGCGTACGCGACCGAGAGATAGCGGAGGCGATCGCATGCGAGTGATCCTCATCGCGGGATCAACGGAGACCGCGCGAATCCCCGGGATCAGTGCCGCCGGTGCTGACCCGGAGGTGATGGCACTCACACCGAGTGCTGACGCGGAATTGCTTAGCTATGGCACGCCTATCCGGACCGGAACCGTCCCCGTCTCGCCAACGGGATGTCCGACACCGGCGGTCGTGACCCGCGCGGTCCGGGATCTCGTTGGATTCGATGCCGCCGTGCTTGACGCTGGCCTCGCTGCCCCAACCGGCGCCCCGACGATCGATATCGGTGCGACCCCGGGAGAGGATATTCGTGAGGCGACCACCGTCAAGACTCCCGAGGCGATCGCAACGACGGCTGCCGAGATCGTCGCTGCCCTTCCCGAC
>JBKHFN010000114.1:0-5305 GCA_046540195.1 Salinarchaeum sp. | reverse complement strand
GATCGCCTCCCGGCCATCCTCACCCTCGGGGTGGGGCCATAATGGTTGATGCGCCAACGCCCGACTCTTGGCGCATCCGCCGGATCGTCGGCCATATGTTCCCGCTGTTGATCGTCCTCTCGGTGATTGTCCTCTGGGCGGGGCTGACACTTGGTGCGGCCGAAGCCCTGCTTGAGGAGTTCGCCTTGCTTGCGGTGATGGTCCCGACCATGATCGGCATGGGTGGCAACCTCGGTGCGATCCTGGCCTCGCGACTGTCAACGCGGCTTCACCTCGGGACGGCAAGCTTCGATCTGGGCGATCGGATGCTCTGGGCAAACGTCGGCGCCATTGTTGGTCTCGCAGCGACGATTTTCACCGCACTCGCCGTCGGCACGTGGCTCATCGGACTGGCCATTGGTGCGCGGCTTGGACTCAGCGACCTCCTCGTTATCTCGCTCGGTAGCGGACTCCTGATCACCGCTATCGCCATTGTTGCGAGCCTTCTCGTGACGTATCTTTCCTATCGGTTGGGGATTGATCCTGACGACACGACCATCCCGATTGTTACGAACATCGTCGATGTCTTTGGGATGGTGATTTTTCTCGCGATTGCTGCTTGGGCACTTGAGGTGTCCGGCTGAGTCACGCTTCGGCGAGCGCCTGGATCCGCTCGGCCGCCGCCCTGGTTCCTTTCGTGATGAGAATATCACCGGCCTGAGCGGTCAACTCAAAGTCGCCCCCGACGATCCACCCCTCACCAGGTCGTCTAACGCCGATGACCCGCATCGTCGGATCGACCGCCGACAGATCGGCGTCGATCGGGGTCGCGTCAAGTTGACTCCCCCGCTGCACTTCGATCCGGGTGAGGATCTCATCGCTCTCTTGGACGGCCAATCGGACAACCGAGTGTACGTCGATGTCGCGGAAGACCCCCTCGCTGATATCGACGGCCGCATCGCTGATGCTCTCGGCACTTGTTCCGATATGGATGAGTCCTCGCAATGCCACCGGGTCCTCGGCGTCACTGGCGGCCTCAAGAACCCATGCCTCGAACCGCGACAGCAGTGCGTCGACCTCAACCTCGATGTTTCGAACCTCCTCGGCGAGCTCCGTGCTTCCGAAGAGCACGCTGCTGTAGGCCAGATCAACCGACAGCTCCGAGAGATCCTTCATATGGACGATAGTGTCGACCGCGCGTTCGAGGTCATCGATGGCTGGCTCGCCGTCTGTCGGCGGCCGGTATGGCTCGCCGGTCAGGCGTTCTTTGACCGTGGCGATCCCATCGCCGGGGCCACGCATGATTGCGACATCATCGGCTCGGATCGTGGTGTCCGGACCAGGACTGAACAGCCACTCCTCGCCACGACGCAACGCGATGATCCGGACCCCGGTACGGGACTCAAGATCGATCTCCATGAGCGTCCGGTCGACATACGGTGAGACCGTGGCAACGACTCCCCGAACCGGGATCTCACCGGCTTCCGGAAGAGCCGTTCGGATCGCCTCCGGGAGCTTGATGTCCTCGCGAATTACCTTCGCAATATCGGCGGCTGCGTCGCTGATTGCGTCGGTGGCGGCAACGATGCTAATCACCGGTGCAAGTTGCTCGGCGTCGGTCGGATTGCGGGCGGCCATCAGGAGACTCATCCCCGCGCGGAGTTCGAGGATGTCCATGCGTTCCTCAAGACGAATTACCTCGCCGGCGAGCTCATTGTCGTTTGTCAGTACCGCCGAGTACGAGAGATTGATGAGCAACTCGGCGGTGTCCTTCATCTCCACCAGGAGGTCCTTGACGCTGATCGGCTTGTACCGGACCGCCGAGGTGGATGGCTCACCCTCGAAGGGGTCCATACCAGAGTAGACCATAGCGGTCGGCAAAAGCGTTTGGCGCCCCGCATGAGCGAAACGTTAGTATGAGCCCAGGCGGAGAATAAAGTGTGAGCACGGATATCGCTACCCAGCCGCGTACCCTTGAGGACGATCTTGACGATCTACTTACAATTATGGATACCATTCTCGCGGCTGAGGCGTCCCCGGCGGCTGTCGAGACGATCGACGACATCGGGCGCGCTAGTGCTGAGTACCGGCGCGGCGAGCGCGAGGACCGCTCGGAGTTGCGGCGCCTCCTCTCGGAAGGTGATGACGCGACTGCCCGGACGGTTGCCAGAGCGCTAACGACCCGCTTTATGCTCGCGAACCTCGCCGAGGAGCGCCAGCGGGTCCGTGCCCTCCGTATGGCCAGCCAGGACGGTCCGGTCCCCGATGGCATCGCTGCCGGTATCCAGACCTTGGCCGACCACGGGGCGGATCCGGCGGACGTGCAGTCGATCCTCTCGGATGTTTTCATTGAACCGACGTTCACGGCCCACCCAACGGAGGCCCGCCGAAAGACGGTCAAGACCAAACTCCGACAGATCGCGTCGCTGTTGCGCCGTCTTGACGAGCAGGCCATGACCGACCACGAGCACTCTGAGGTCCTTCAGTCGCTTGAGGCCGAGATCATGAGCCTCTGGAACACCCGCTACGTCCGCGAACAGAAACCTGATCCGACCGATGAGGCTCGTAACGTCCAGTGGTATCTCACGAACACACTGTTTGATGTCGTCGGTGATGTCTACGAGGCCATCGAAACGAGTCTTGAGCAGATCTACGGGTCAACGGAGAACCGCCCGGTTCCACCGGTGTTTGGGTTCCGATCGTGGGCCGGTAGCGACCGCGACGGCAACCCGTTCGTGACGCCAGCGGTCACTCGCGAGACACTTGAACGCCAGCGCGAACTCGCGCTTGAGACCTACGAGGATCACATCGACGAACTGCTATCGGTGCTGAGTCACGACGCCTCGCGAATCGACACCAGCGACGCCTTTGATGTCCGACTGGCGATCGATCGGGATGAACTCCCCGAGATGGCAGCTACCGCCAGCGATCGATACCCAAATGAGCCGTACCGACAGAAACTGTTGCTTGTTGCCGAGCGGCTGGATCGAGTCATCGACGGCCGTCCCGGCGGTTATGAGTCGCCGTCTGCCTTCCACGATGATCTCCGAACGATTGCCGAGAGTCTCCGTGCACATGGCCACGAGCGAATCGCCAGACGGCACATCGATCCGCTGGCCAGAAGTGTCGAGACGTTCGGGTTCTCGCTGGCCAGCCTTGATCTGCGTGATCACCGCGAGAATCACACCGAGGCCGTTACCGCCGTTCTCGAAACCGAGGACGTTGACTACGCCGCGCTTGATGAACCTGAACGGGTTGAGGTTCTGACCGACCGAATTCTCAACGGCTCGGATCTGGACCTCAGAGAGATCATTGCTCGAACGGACCCCTCTGACCCGGTCCGGCGGGTTCTGACGCGATTTCTGGCGTTGGCGGGCTGGCAATCGGAATACGGCGAGGACGCCATCGACACCTACTGTATCAGCATGTGCGAGGAGCCCAGCCACGTCCTCGAGGTGCTGTATCTCGCTAGTCTCGTTGATGTTGTTGACCTTCCCGGCCATGCCGGACTTGACATCGTTCCGCTGCTCGAAACCAAGTACGCGCTGTCGGATGCCCGGCGGATTATGGGGACGCTCTTTGAGAACGAGGCCTACGCACAGGCACTTGCTCAGCGCGGTAATACCCAGGAGGTCATGATCGGGTACTCCGACTCGAACAAGGAAAACGGCTTTCTTGCCGCCAACTGGTCGCTGTACCGCAATCAGCGCCGACTGGCGGACATCTGTGCGTCTCACGACATCGAGTTGCTGTTGTTCCACGGTCGCGGCGGCTCGATTTCCCGGGGTGGTGGCCCGATGAACCAGGCGATGCTGGCGCTGCCTAACGAGTCGGTCACCGGTGCGATCAAGTTCACCGAGCAGGGTGAGGCCATCGCGGAGAAGTACGCCAATCCGGATATCGCCGAGCGCGAACTTGAGCAGATGCTCAACGCGCAGCTCCGCGCCCGCCATCGCGCGCTTGAACACCCCGAGGAACAGGTCCCGTCGGCGTGGACAACGGCGATGGAGACCATGGCCGAGGCCGCCCGGACCAGCTACCGTGATCTACTTGAGACCGACGGGTTCGTCGAGTACTACGAGCAGGCGACGCCGATCACGGTCATCGAGGATCTCAACATGGGCTCGCGCCCGGCCTCACGATCGGGCCAACGGACCGTCGAGGACCTCCGGGCGATCCCGTGGGTGTTCTCCTGGACGCAGTCGCGGTGCATCGTTCCCGGCTGGTACGGTCTCGGCGCGGGCATCGAGGCCTATCTTGCGGATGGCGGTAGTCTTGAGACGCTCCAAGAGATGTATCAAGAGTGGCCGTTCTTCCAAACGACGATCGATCGGGCAGCCCTCTCGCTGGCGCGCACCGAGATGGAGATCGGGGCTGAGTACGCCTCCCTTGCTGACGATGAACTCCGCGAGCGGTTTTTCCCTCGCATCAGCGATGAGTACGATCGCACGGCCGACCGGGTTCAGTCGGTGATCGACCGGGAGGCCTTTATTGACCGGGAGTGGCTCCGTGATAGCCTCCGACGGCGCAACCCGTACGTCGATCCGCTCAATCTTCTGCAGGTCCAGCTTCTTGACCGCGAGGACCGTTCGGAGGACGCCCAACGGGCACTCCGACTGACGGTCAAGGGGATCGCTGCCGGGATGAAAAACACCGGCTGAGCGCCTGGCTATAGATTTATCTGTTACTAGCGCCATGGATCCGGCAATGTCGGACCGCCCCCGTGACACCGACCACAAGCCTGGGGAGCTCCGCCTCTGGCGGGACGACGAGCAGTGGATCGCACAGGATCAAGCAACCGGCATCACCGCGCGCGACCACTCGCGGGTGGCCGCCCTCGAACGCCTCGATGACAAGGTTGCCGAGCAACAGCGCTCGGCTGAGCGCGGCCCGACAGCCGAGGAGCTGGATGTCCTCGACATCGACCCGAACGACGCCGCCCCGAACGGCACCAGTCCTGACTGACCGGCTACAGCCCCAGCCGGTCGGCATGACGCTCAAGGATCGTATCGAGCGGTAGATTCCGCTCTTTGAGTTCGTATCGCACCCGGACAACCGGGACGTCAATCTCGATCACCGCTTCGAGGTTGTGTGGCGTCGCTGAGACAACGACGTCCGGATCGACAGCCGCAATCGTTGCCGCGAGGTCTGCCCGCTGGGCATCGTTGTAGCCCATCGCCGGAAGCACCGGCCCGACGTGATCGTACTTCTCGAAGAGCGTGGCAATCGAGCCAATAGCGGTGCCCCGCGGATCGACGATCTCAGCGGCGTCAGCGCGACGGGCGGCAATCAATCCGGCCCCAAACGGCGCGTCACCGTGCGTGAT
>JBKHFN010000113.1:0-5309 GCA_046540195.1 Salinarchaeum sp. | reverse complement strand
AAGAACTACTACTACCCCGACCTCCCGAAGAACTTCCAGATCACCCAGTACGACGAGCCGATCTGCCAGGACGGCGAGCTCACCGTCGAACACGAGGGCGAGCGCCGGACGATCGACATCCGTCGGGCGCATCTTGAAGAAGACCCTGGGTCGATGCAGCACGTCGGCGGCTCGATCGACACCGCCGAGTACACCCGTGTGGATTACAACCGGGCGGGCACGCCGCTGATGGAAATCGTCACCGAGCCGGATTTCCGGGCGCCCGGCGAGGTCCGGGCCTTCCTCGCGAAACTCACGGAGGTGCTTGAGTATCTCGACGTCTTCGACGCCAGCCGTGACGGCTCGCTTCGGGTAGACGCCAACATCTCGCTGGTCGAGGCCGACGCCGTTGATGCCGACGGCGGCGTCGATCCCGCGGCGCTTGAGACGGCCAACCGGACGGAGGTCAAGAATATCTCTTCGCACAAGGGTGCCGAGAAGGCACTGGCCTACGAGGTAACTCGCCAGCGCAACGCGCTCGAACGCGGCCGGGCGATTGACCAGGAAACGCGCCACTGGGACGAAGCAAAGGGCATCACCGTCTCGATGCGCTCGAAGGAGGAAGAGAAGGACTACCGGTACTTCGAGGAGCCCGACATCCCGCCGCTGTCGGTCGCCGACCGGATGGAAGAAATCGACATTCCCGAGTTACCCGATGACCGTCGTGAGCGGTTCACCACGGAGTACGATCTCTCCGCGGAAGCCGCCGAGAAGCTCACGGTCACCCGGGAGGTCGCCGACTTCTATGAGGCCATCGCCAGCGACTTCGATCCGGCGCTGGCCGCGCGGTGGATCGCCGACACACTGCTGGGCGAACTCAACTACCGCGATATGACCATGGCCGACATCGATGACCGCCTCGATGAGGTTCGCCGGCTGATCGAACTCGTCGACGAGGAGGCCATCACCGAGAAAAACGCCCACGAGGTTGTCCTTCGGACGATGCTCGACGACGGGCTCGCCCCGGACGCGGTCGTCGAGCGCGAGGACCTCGGCAAGACCGACACGGGTGCCGTCGAAGCGGCTGTCGCGACGGCCATCGAGGAACACCCCGAGGCCGTCGCCGATTATCACGCCGGCGACGACGGGGCGATCAACTATCTCGTTGGGCAGGTCATGCAGGCCACCGGCGGGTCCGCAGACCCCGGCGAGGTCAATGCGCTGCTGCGTGAGGCTCTCGCCGAAAGATAGCCCCGAAACGCTTAGGCGGCAAATTGCCATAGGAAGCGGTAGGACCGCATGGAGCTGATCGTCACCGAGAAGGAAATCGCCGCCCGGCGGATTGCCGAGATCCTGAGCGACGGCACCGCCGAGGCCGACGAGCGTGGGGGGACAACCATCTACCGCTGGGGGGATCGCCGCTGTATCGGCCTTGCGGGCCACGTTGTCGAGGTGGATTTCCCGCCAGAGTACAGCGACTGGCAGGATGTCGAGCCCCGCGAGCTCGCCGACGCCGCCGTGCGAAAACGCCCCACGAAGGAGGGCCTGGTTAGGACTCTCCAGGAGCTCGCTCAGAACGCCGACCGAGTGCACATCGCGACCGACTATGACCGCGAGGGGGAGTTGATCGGCAAGGAGGCCTACGAGTTGATCCGCGAGGTTGACGAGGCCGTGCCGATCGACCGGGTGCGGTTTTCCTCGATCACCGACCGGGAGGTCACCGAGGCCTTTGCGAATCCCGATGAGATCGACTTCGAGTTGGCCGCTGCCGGCGAGGCCCGCCAGATTGTCGACCTGCTGTGGGGAGCCGCCCTGACGCGCTTTCTCTCGTTGGCCGCCGGCCAGCTCGGCGAGGACTTCATCTCTGTCGGTCGGGTTCAGAGCCCGACGCTCAAGCTCATCGTCGACCGCGAGCGCGAGATCGAGGCCTTCGATCCCGAGGACTACTGGGAGCTATACGCGGAACTCGCCGACGGCGAGGCCTTCGAGGCGCAGTACTTCTACCGCGAGGACGGCCGCGAGGCCGAGCGGATCTACGATGAGGAAGCTGCAACGACCGCCCGCGAGGCGCTGGCAGCGGCCGATACCGTCGAGGTCATCGATCTTGATCGACGTCGCCAGACCGACACGCCACCAGCGCCCTTCGACACCACCGCATTCATCAGTGCCGCCGGCAGCCTCGGATACGGTGCCCAGCGGGCGATGTCCGTCGCCGAGGACCTCTACACCGCCGGGTACGTCACCTATCCCCGAACGGACAACACCGTCTATCCCGATGATCTTGATCCGGAGGCGCTGCTCGACACGCTAAGTGGTCACCCCGAATTCGCCGAGGACGCAAGAACCGTCCTCGAAGCGGGACCGCTTGAGCCGACCGCCGGCGACGAGGAGTCAACAGATCACCCCCCAATCCATCCAACCGGCGAACTGCCCGAGCCGAACGCCCTCGGTGAGGCCGAGTGGGAGCTATACGAGCTTGTCGTCCGACGCTTTCTCGCCACGCTGGCGCCGCCAGCGGAGTGGGCGCGGCTCAAAGTCCTCGCCGAAACGCCCGTCACAGTGGCAACCGCCGAGGCGCTGCCCGACGGCGGGGCCGACGGCGCACTGCGGCTCAAGGCTAACGGCAAGCGACTGCTCGAACCGGGCTATCACGCCGTCTATCCCTATTCGACCGCCGACGAAACCCATCTTCCCGAGCTCAGCGTTGGTGAACTACTGTCGGTTGCCGACGTCGAGTTGGCGGCCAAACAGACCCAGCCGCCACGGCGGTACGGCCAGTCGCGGCTGGTCGAGACGATGGCCGACATGGGTATTGGGACGAAGAGCACCCGACACAACCTCGTCGAGAAGCTCTATGACCGCGGCTATGTCGAAGGCGATCCCCCGCGGCCGACACGACTCGCCCGGGCGGTCGTTACCGCTGCCGAGGAGTATGCCGATCACATCGTCGACGAGGCGATGACCCAGCAACTCGAGCGGGATATGACCGCTATCGCCGAGGGGGAGATCGACCTCGACGCCGTCACCGCGGAGTCACGCGAGATGCTCCGGACGATCTTCGAGGAGCTGGTCGCCTCGCGTGAGGAGATCGGCCAGCAACTCACCGACTCGCTGAAGGCCGATCAGTCGATCGGTCCCTGTCCGGAGTGTGGCGAGCAGCTGCTGGTTCGGGAGAACCGCTATGGCGGGCACTTCATCGGCTGCGACGGCTATCCTGACTGCGAGTTCACCCTGCCGCTGCCCGACACCGGCGAGCCGCTGATTCTCGATCGCACCTGCGAGGACCACGGTCTACACCACATCAAGATGCTCGCCGGGCGCAACACCTTCGTGCACGGCTGCCCGTTGTGTGTCAGCGAGCGCGCCGGTGAGGGCGCCCACCTCGGACCGTGTCCAGCCTGCGGCGAGACCGACGGGGGTAAACTCGCGATCAAGCGCCTCAAAAATGGGACACGACTGGTCGGCTGCACACGCTATCCGGACTGTGAGTATTCCGTGCCGTTGCCCCGCCGCGGCGAGCTTGTCGTCACTGACGAGCGCTGCGAGCTGCACGACCTGGCGAAACTCGAGATCCACGACGAGCCCGATGACGACGATCCCTGGGAGCTTGGCTGTCCGGTCTGTAACTACCGCGCGTACCAGGCCCGTGAGTCGGAGTCAGGCACCGATCTTGAGGCGCTTGACGGCGTCGGCCCGGATACCGCAAACAGGTTCGTCGAAGCCGGCGTCGAGTCTATCCAGGATCTCGCGGCGGCGGATCCAGACACGCTGGCCGAGACGATCGACGGTGTCAGCGCCGATCGGATCCGCGACTGGCAACGCGTCGCGTGATCAGGCGACATTACCGACGCCGCTGTCGGCCGGTGGGAGATCGTGTTCCACGACCTCAATGTCACACTCGCGTAGCGCCGCCGCAAGGTGTTCGCCGGTGGCGTATTCGGCCCCGTCGGCCTCGCGGAGGCGTTGAGCAGTCGCCAGCACCTCCCCACGGCGATCATCGGGGATCACGTACTTGTCGGCGGTAAGTTCGATCACAAGGCCATTATTATCAGTCGTATAGATCGAATGGAAAATCCCGCGGTCGAAGACGTTGTACCGGCGGCCGTCATCCTCCAATGCCGCCATGACATCGCGGTACTGTGCGGGATCGATCCGGAAACACAGGTGGTGAACACCCCCGGTGGCCGTGCGCTGGCGGGCGACAGACTCCCGATCAAGAGCGACAAAGACGGTCAATATCCGGCCGTCGCCGGTATCAAAAAAGAGGTGCGTCTGACTCGGATCATCGAGGTTTGGCTGACGCAATACCAGCGGCATTCCAAGCAGATCGCGATAGAAGGCGATCGTGTCGGCGGCGTTGCTGCCCCAGATGGTGATGTGATCGGTGCCAACAGTGCGTACCGGCGCGTCCGGCGGGTCAGCCAAGACCGGCGGTGATGGATCGCTCATGCCTGTCGTATGTAAGCGAGGCACAAAGCATTCGCGGCGAACGCGAAAATAAAGGACCGAAGCGATTATGACCGCAAACTAAGTTGACACCCATATGGGCGCCGCCTGGGACGACTGGACGCACATCGTGAAGATCGACCCGGACAAGTCGCTCGTCGATGGAGAAACCTACGAGGACGTGTGTGCAACCGGCACTGACGCCATCGCCGTCGGCGGGACAACCGGGATCACCGCCGAGAAGCTCCAGCCGGTGATCAACGCCTGTGCGGCCTACGACATCCCCATCTACCAAGAACCCAATCAGCCGGACATCGTCATTGATCATCCAGCGCTTGATGGATACCTCGTGCCGACCGTGTTCAACGCTGGTGACCCCTTCTGGGTGACCGGCGCCCACAAAGAGTGGGTCCGGATGACCGGCGGTCCCGACTGGGAGCGGACGACCACCGAGGCCTACATCGTACTCAATCCCGACTCGGCGGTCGCACAGTACACCGAAGCCGAGTGTGAGTTGACCGGCGAGGACGTCGCCGCCTACGCGACGGTCGCCGAGCGAATGTTCGGACAGGAGATCATCTACATCGAGTACTCCGGCACGTTTGGCGATCCGGACATCGTCGGTGCTGCCGCCGATGCCCTTGGCGACGCAACGCTCTTCTATGGCGGGGGGATCCACGACTACGAGTCGGCCAGCACAATGGCACAACACGCCGATGTCGTTGTCGTCGGCGATCTTGTCCACGACGAAGGAGTTGACGCTGTCGCCGAGACCGTTGCGGGTGCGAACGACTGGAGATAGGAGTACCGGCTGGTTGGCACAGCTCGAAGTCTACCTTCACGACTTGTCCAGCGGATTCCAACCGCAGGCACAAGTGGTAGAC
>JBKHFN010000112.1:0-5322 GCA_046540195.1 Salinarchaeum sp. | reverse complement strand
CAGCTGTTTGGTGCCGGTCACCCCGCGACCCATGCCCTCTGAGGTTGAGTGCTCGCCCGCGAGAACGGCCTCGACGTTCTCGATGCCTGGCCCCTCGTCGACAAACTGGAGTTCAAGGCCGGGCTGTCCGTGGCGCTCAAGCGCCCGCCAGCGCATCTCCCCCTCCCCGGCGTACAGGTAGAGGTTCCGCGAGAGTTCAGAGACGGCTGTGACGATGCGGGTCACGTCGGTTCGACGAAAGCCCAGTTCCTCGGCGATCTCGCGGGCACGCTGGCGGGCAACAAGGATGTCGTCCTCGGAGTCGATCGCGAGTGTGCCGGTCTCAGTCGTCATACGTCTGGTTCGACATTCGAACCGCCAAGGAGGTCAAGCGCGTGATCAGTGTTACGGGCCTTTCGGACGTTCCCCAGCTCATAGCCCAGTTCCGCGGCCGTCATCGCGACGGACGGACGGATTCCGACCACAATCGTCTCGGCACCCATAAGATCAATCATCTGTACGGTCTCAGCGATCATCCGGGCGAAAAACGAGTCGACGGTCTCGACCCCCGAGAGATCAAGGATCACGCCGGTCGGTCGTCGGCCGGTCATCGCATCAAGGACAGCCTCCTGCAGCCGTTCGATCGTCTTGTCCGTCGGGTTGTCGGGAAACGTCGCAAGCAGGATATCGCGCACCCAGACAACCGCTTGTTCTGAGGCGGACATTACTGAATTGACACCCCACGCATTTCGAGAGCCGTCTGGAGGCCGTCGATCAGCGACGAGCGGGTCTCAACATCAAAGCCGATGCCAAGCTTGACCAGCGTACGCGCGAGGTCGGGATTGATGCCGGTGATGATCACCTCTGCCCCCAGGAGGTCAACCGCCTGAATGGTGTCGATGAGGTGCTGGGCGGTCTGGGTGTCGACCGACTGGACGCCCGTGATGTCGATGAGCGCGATGGTCGCCTCGTGGTCGACAATCTCCTCAAGCAGCGTCTCGGTAAACCGCTCGGCCTGTCGCGACCCGAGCTTGCCGACGATCGGCGAGAGCACGATGCCGTCCCAGATTTCGACGACCGGCATCGAAAAGTGATCGGTCTGACGCCCCGGTGTATCGGTTATCCGACGACCGATACCGACGACCTGATCACCGTCGTCGGTCGCGGAAAGGGAAACCTCGTAGGGCTGCTCCTCACCGCCGGGACCCGGAAGGGCAGCGCGGACGCGGACGGATGTCTGCTGGGTCGCTGCCTTCGTGGTCGCGTCGGAGACGGACTGTTGGTCGGGCTCGACAAAGAGGTCCGAGAGTAGACTCTCCGAGAGATCCTCGGCCGATCGGTCGGTTACGGTCGAGACGCGGTCGTTCCAGTCAAGGAGCGTGCCATCGGGGCGACACAGGCACACGAGTTCGTCGACGGCGTGAAGTGCGCTAGAGAGCGAACGCGCCGCGGAATCATCGACCATGTTATAGGACTTAGCCCCGGGGGCACTTAATTTAGCCTCTCTCGCTTTCGTCAGGTCGTCCGTGCGCTTTATAAATCTATGAGGCACTAACTCGTGGAAATGGCTCGTCGAGATGATGTCGTCGCTACGGGGAGTGCAGTACTCGATCAGATGCTCGGCGGCGGCCTGCCTGCCCGTCGGGCCACGCTCGTCACGGGTGGCCCGGGAACGGGGAAATCGACTCTTGGAATGCAGTTTCTACAGACAGGCCTTGAGAACGACGAGACCGGTCTCTACATCTCAACCGAACAGACCATCGAGGAGATCAGACAGTCCTTCGCCGGGTTTGCCTTCAATCTCGATGCCGACAACCTCACGATGACCTCGCTACACGCGACGCCCGGACAGACCATCGAGGAGGAGGACACACTAACACTCGAGACCTTCGAGGACGATGATCCGCTCGGAACCTTCGATGTTCCGTTTACTATCGAGTATGTTCAAGACCATCTGCGGGAGTTTGCTCCGGTCGACCGAGTCGTCTTCGACAGCGCCTCCGGGCTCCGAGCGATTGCCGAGGACGAGCCGCGGTACCGGCGGAACGTCCTTGAGTTGATCCGGTTTTTCACCGACGAGCTAGAGGCAACGACTCTCTTTACCGCCGAAGAACACGCCGACGAGAGCGGCGACGACGTGCTCCAGTTCACCACTCACGGGGTGATTCGGCTCTCGTATACACAGATCGAGAGCGACAGGCATCGCTCTCTAGAAATCAAGAAGATGCGAGGGCACGACCACGACCACCGGCGGGTTGAGGTGCAGTTCACCAACGAGGGGCTCCGACTGGGGCCACGTCGACGATCACAGCCGCCGGCGCTGAAGACCCACGCGCACCAGCCGATCGGCATCGAGGGGCTCGACAGTCTGACCGGTGGCGGCCTTGTCGCCGGATCGGGCGTGCTCCTTCAACACGATGGCCGGACGAATCTCAACGCGCTGCTGGGACGGTTGCTCAGCTTCGGCGTCGAGACCGATCGGACAATCGTGCTCGTGCCGACCATCGAGTTACGGGAGACGCAGATCGAACGGATCATGCGCGACGCCCCAAGGGATCTTGAGGAGTTACTCGAAATCGGACAACTGGTCGTTGTCGATCTGATCGGAACCTGGGACGCCACGCGACCAAATGTCTACACCGCACCGGACGATGTCGAGGCGTATACGGCGCTCCTTGAGGAGGTGCTCGCTGATCATGACGACAACGCGTGGTTCGGGCTGGTCAACGCCAACGCGCTCGTCCACACCTTCGGTCCAGAAGGCGCCCGGCGGGTCCGGTACGCAACCGAGGCAAGCCTCCTCGGGGAATCGGACCTTCTCGTGCACGTGCTCAATCCGAACGTCGTTGACGAACAGAGCTCGGCATTCTTCGAGGACACCGCCGAACAGATCCTCCGGGCATCGACGAACGCGGAGGGCCTGCAGTATCTCACGCTCAGAAAATCACCCTGCGGGTTCGTCGGCTCAACCTCCCTTGTCGAGTACATGACCGAGCCGCCGTACCTCCGGGTACAGGAACCACCGCAGACGCGCACAAGCTACACCCTCGACGAGCGTGAGTAGTCACCGGAGTGGCGCTTCAGGGAGGATCACCCGGTGATCACCATCGGTCCGGACGGTCGCCTCAACCTCATAGACCGCCTCAAGATTTGCTTCCGTGAGAATC
Source organism: Salinarchaeum sp. (assembly GCA_046540195.1). Lineage (GTDB taxonomy): Archaea > Halobacteriota > Halobacteria > Halobacteriales > Salinarchaeaceae > CAZFMU01. The sequence goes on along the minus strand of JBKHFN010000112.1, from coordinate 2,176 downwards.
TCCGGTCCGCCGGAGGCGTAGACCTGTCCGTCCTTGAGCATGACCAGTTTGTCGCTGTAGCGGGCGGCCATGTTGAGGTCGTGAATAGCCATGACGGCGGCAATCCCATCGGCAACGTGTTCGCGGATCACGTCCAAGACATCGAGTTGGTGGTAGAGATCGAGATCACTCGTCGGTTCATCCAGCAGTAACACCTCTGGATCCTGTGCAAGCGCCCGTCCGATGAGGACCTTCTGTCGCTGGCCGCCGCTGAGCGACTGTACGTCCCGCATCGCCAACTCCGCGAGTCCCAGTCGGTCGATGATCGACCGGACCCGATCGATGTCCTCCGAGCGCGGCGACCAGTCGATATAGGGTTTGCGTCCCATCAGCACCGTGTCGAAGACCGTCGCAGGAAAGCCGTCCTGGTCGTGCTGTGGAACATACCCCATCGTCTTTGCCAGTGCGTCGCGCGAGAGGGACTCAAGCGGGGCGCCATCGACGGCGATCGAGGATGCATCCGGGGTGAGAATCCGGTTCAACGTCTGCAAGAGCGTGCTCTTGCCGGCCCCGTTGGGGCCGACAACGCCGAGAATCTCACCGGTGTCGACCGCGAGACTGACATCCTCAAGGACGGGACGGCTGTCATACTCGAAGGTGACACCGCTGACGTTGAGCTTCACCAGTACTCCCTCCCGTTGATCACGAGGTAGATGAACAGTGGGGCGCCCAGAAACGACGTCAGGATGCCGACCGGCAGGACAAGCGGGGCGAAAGCCGTCCGGGCAACTGTATCCGAGATGAGTAGCAACACACCTCCCACCACCGCCGAGATGGGAAGGAGATAGCGCTCGTCACCCCCGATGAGCTTCCGGACGATATGCGGAACAACCAGCCCGACAAACCCGATGATGCCGACGTGTGAGACGATCAACGCGGTGATAAACGACGCAACGACCATCCCCCAGAGCCGGAGGGATTCGACGTTGACGCCAAGGCTCTTGGCGGTGGCATCGCCGGAGTCAAGCGCATTGTAGTTCCACCCGTTGTAGATGAAGTATCCCGTTGCCGGGACCATAACCGCAGCCATGAGCCCGAGATCGCCCCAGGTCGCGCGGCTCAGATCGCCGAAGGTCCAGTAGACCATTGCCGAGAGTTCCGTCGAGTCGGCGAGGTACTGCAATGCCGTGACGCCCGCGGTAAACAGCGAGCCGAGGGCCACGCCGGTGAGGATCATGGTCGCCGGCGAGGCATCCTTGTATCGCGCCAGCGCGACGATGAGTCCCGTCGAGACAAGCGAGCAGCCAAACGCTGAAACGGTGGTGAGATACGGATTATCAAGCACTACCGCGGTGGACTGCGAGGTGGTCGTCGAGCCCGTTCCAAGCACGACGATCGAGAAGGCGGCACCAAAGACCGCGGCATGCGAGATCCCGAGTGTGTACGGCGAGCCCAGCTCGTTGCGAAGGACGGTCTGCATCACAGCGCCGGCCACAGCTAGCCCGCCGCCAGCGAGGATGGCTGCAAGAACCTGTGGAAGCCGGATATTCCAGATGATCGGAACAATCTGTGGTCGGGCCGTATGGTAGGCGAATACGCCCCGGAGGACCTGACCGGGCGGAATGTACACCGGGCCGTACGCGATCGACCCGATTGCCGCGATGATAAGCGCAAGCACCGAGGCAATCCCAACATTGCGCTTGTATCGCGTCGACTCGCGGTACTTCGCGAGGAGGCTACGGTCGGTCGCCATCGTCCGGGATCACCTCCACGGGGCCGAATGGGCCGTACGCTTCAACCATTGATTGGTGGACCGACTCGCCGAGAAACACCTCGTAAATCTCATCAATCTTCTCGCGAAAGGAAATGTCCGCGAACCGCTCGGGGGAGACCTTCGTGCCGATGTAATAGGCCGCCCCGAGCATCGTGGCGTCGTTGCGCTGATAGGCCGACATCGGATGAAGTCCGAAGACCGCGCCGGACTGGATGGCCGAGAGGCGGCGGTACTCAGGATGCGTAGCGACATCCTCGCGCACGAGCGGTAGGTTCGCCCGGTCAACGAAGAGCATCTCGGGGTCCCACCGGAGGAGGTCCTCACGGCTGACGGTCAGATTTGTCACCGTTTCGTAGTCCAGCCTGGCGGCGTTCGCGGCGTTGACAAACCGGAACGGCGGGAACGGATACTTCGTGCCGGTGA
>JBKHFN010000111.1:0-5326 GCA_046540195.1 Salinarchaeum sp. | reverse complement strand
CTGAGGGTGGTGAACTTGAGGCCGGCCACGTCGTGACGGTTGAACCTGGGCTGTACGATCCCGCCGTGGGTGGCATCCGTCTTGAGGACCTTGTGGTTGTGACCGACTCGGAGCGCGGATACCGGAATCTGACGGACTTCCCGACCGAGTTTCTTGTCTAGTTGAAGCCGACACGCGTAGCGTCGGCAAGTGCGCGCTCGGCCGCCGCGTCAATGTCGAACTCCCGAACGATCTTTCCGTCGCGCAGCAGCGGCTCCATCAACTCCTCCCCGTCGGCCGGTCCGTCGGCGTCGGCGAGTCCGACGTGGTGGCCGCCGTCAGGGGTCCGGTAGACGGTCTTGCGGCCGCTGAGTTTGCCCCGCTTGGCGGCAGGGGCCCCTTCCCGTTCGACAATGTCCAGTGCGAAGTCGATCGGGGTGGCCGTCGAGACATAGCTGCCAATGCCGAAGCCATCGGCATACGGCCGCAACCGGCGGATGTCCTCCGGGGTGAGTCCCCCGCTGACGAACACGTCGATATCTTCGTGGCCGCGGGCGTCGAGTTCCCACTGAACCTCGCGGACGATGTGTCGGAAATCGCCCCGACGCGACCCGGTCGTGTCGAGGCGAACGGCCTTGAGGCGGTCGTCGAGCGCGTCGACCGCTGTGAGCACCTCTTCGACCTCGTCGGAGTAGGTGTCACACAGCGCGATCCGTGGGACCGACTCCGGAAGTGCACGGTCGAAGGCCTGCCAGGCCTCTGTCTGGTTGTCCCGGCCATAGCTGATGATCAGAGCGTGGGGCATGGTCCCACCGGCTTCCCGATCAAGTAACATACCGGCGGCGACGTTCGAGAATCCGTCGAGCCCACCAATCAGCGCCGAGCGCTCGACCATCCCTGCGATCGCAGGGTGGACCCGACGGGTCCCGAAGCTCTGGATCGGGGTGTCCGGGGCGGCCTGGCGTGCTTCAAGGGCCTTTGTGGCGACCGCCGAGGCGTGTGAGAGAAAGCCCAGCAGGGCCGTCTCATAGACCGCGAACGACCGATAGGATCCCTCCACCTGGAGGATCGGACCACCGTCGAATAACTGTCCCTCGCGAAGCGCATCGACATCGACGGGTAGTCCCTCAAGTAGATGTGCAACGTCTTTGAGCCCGGCGACGACCTCGAACGTCCCGGTCGGAAACTGATCGGCCGTCACCTCGGCGACGACGTTCGGATTGCGGTCGTCGGCCGCGAGTGTCTCGACCGTCCGTTGGAAGTACGCGTCCGTCGCAGTCCCCTCCCGGATCGCCTCCGGCAGGACGATATCAAACGTCGACATTACCGACATCCACGCTGGCCAGTGATTAAAGGCTACGGCCGAGCGATCCGTTTTTCCCCATCGGTGGGTTATCCAACGCTAATGGATTTGCTGGTCGTCGGAGCCGGTCAGATGGGTCGGTGGTTCGGTGCGGCGGGACCGTGGACCCCGACGTTTGTCGATCTTGATCCCGCCGTTGCGACGGCGGCAGCCGAGGCGGTCGCTGGCGCCGACGCGAACCCACCGACTGAGGCCCGGTTTGACGCCGTCTGTATTGCGGTCCCGATGTCAGCTGCCGAAGAGGCCATCGCAGCCCACGCCCAACGAGCTCGTCGGGCGATTGTTGACATTACCGGCGAGATGGCGACGGCAACAGCCACAATGGCGACCCACGCCCCGGAGCTTGAGCGGGCGAGTTTCCACCCCCTGTTCGCCGCATCGAACGCTCCCGGTAACATCGCCGTCGTTGTCGATAACGACGGACCGACAGTCCAGCGGATGCGCTCATCCCTCGAAACGGCCGGTAATACGATCGTTGAGACGACGCCAGCGGAGCATGACCGGGCAATGGAGACCATCCAGGCGGCCGCACACACGGCGGTCATCGCCTACGGGCTGGCCGCCGCCGCCGAGGTTCCGGAAGGGTTTGCGACGCCAATCTCCCGGACACTTGAGGAGCTCGTTGAACGAGTAACCAGCGGCGATCCGACGGTCTACGCGGAGATCCAACAGCAGTTTGCCGGAGCCGACCGCGTGGCTGACGCCGCCGCCCGACTCGCGGACGCTGACCCCGACACGTTCGTCGAACTATACGAGGCGGCGAGTGCGACCCGCAAGTGAGCATGGTTGACCGCGAGACAATCTGTGATACCGCAAAGTACCTGCGACAGGTGCGACCGATTGACCCTGAAGAGATCCAGGAGTACGTCGATGAACACCCCGGCGTGATCCGACAGGTACTCCGTGAGGAAGCGCCCACACTCGGACTGATTGAGACCGACGCGGGGACATTCGAGCCCGTCGATGAGACGCCGGTTGCGCCGACCGCTGGTCCGATCACCGCGGTACCAGAGCGGTACACCAACGTGATACGCGACACCCTAATCGACGCGTACGGCTCCGACTGGGCAGCGGGTGACAGCGGCAATCGACTACGTGAGCGAATCCGTGCGTTCAAAGATGCGTATTTTCGTGGCGCCCCCGTTACCTATGACCGTGACACGGCACTCGGATACGCCATCTATCACCTACCGGACTACTACGCAGCGATCCAGTATGTCCTTCGTGACCTGACAACGGCCGGTCTGCTTGATCGCTCGGTGTCGGTTTGCGATGTTGGTGCAGGGGTGGGGGGACCGGCCCTTGGGCTGATTGACTCGCTGCCCGATGACGCTCTGCTCACGTACCGGGCGATCGAACCGAGTGACGCCGCCGCAGACTTGCTCACATCACTGCTCTCGGCGACGGGCCCGAACAGCCACTCACAAATCGACCGTACGGCGGCCGAAACGGCCGATATCGAGGGACCGTACGACCTCATCATCTTTGCTAATGTCCTGAGCGAACTCGATGATCCGGTCGCGGTTACCGAGCGGTTTCTCGACGCACTGGCCCCAGACGGCACGATGATGCTCCTTGCGCCAGCGGACCGCAACACGACCCGGACTCTCCGGACGGTTGAGCGGGCGCTGGTGGACGACGGACCGGCGACGACCTTCTCGCCGACTCTCCGGCTGTGGCCACATGCCCGCCCGACCGACGAGGGCTGGTCCTTCGCCGTCGGACCGGAACTTGATCGGTCTCCGCTTCAGACGACTCTCCAGGCGGCCGCCCCAACCGATGAGGACGCCTTTGTGAACACCTCTGTGAAGTACGCCTACGCACTTTTGCGCACCGACGGTCGACGACGGATCGCGGTCGACCCTGATCCGTCAATGTGGGCCCGACTTGCAGACTCAGAGCCCCACGTCGGCGATCGGATTGACCTCATGGCCGTCAAACTCAGCGCAGACCTTGCTGAGGGTGCTAATCCGCTATTCCGGATCGGTGATGGCAGTCAATCGACCGATCACTTCGCCGTCCTTGCTAAGGAGACGAGTCTCAACCGGGCGCTCCGGGAGGCGGACTACGGCACGCTCATGACGATCGAGTCAGGGCTCGTCCTCTGGAACGACGACGAGACGGCCTACAACGTGGTTGTCGACGATGAGACCGTGGTTGACGCCGTTGGACCCTGACGGTCGGAGTGTTTTTTGTGCCCGCTCTCCTCATTAGGTGACATGGCGACTACCGAGCGCCCGACGGTCTTGTTGACGAACGACGACGGGATTACCAGCCCCGGCCTGACGGCGCTCCAGTCGGCGCTCTCGACGGTTGCGGATGTCACAGTCGTTGCCCCGACCCAGGATCATAGCCACGCCGGCCGGGCTGTCTCCTGGGAGGTGCCGGTATCAGACCACCAGCTGGGATACGCCGTCGATGGAACGCCCGCAGACTGTGTGATTGTCGGCATCGATGCGCTCAATGTCGACCCGGACCTTGTGGTGTCGGGGGTAAACAAGGGGGCGAACATCAGCGAGTACGTCCTCGGTCGGTCTGGCACCGTCAGTGCCGCCGTTGAGGCGGCGTTTTTCGATGTCCCGGCGATCGCCGCCTCGTTGTATGTCCCTCCGGATGTTGGCAACCCGGATGGTATCACCCTCGACGAATCCGCCTATGCCGACGCCGCGGCGGCCGTCAGGTATCTTGTTGCTAAGACGACGACCCAGGATCCCTTCGACAGTGCCGATTATCTCAACGTGAATGTGCCATATACGGACATGACGGTCACCGAAATGCGGATTACTCGACCGTCGGACCGCCACGAGATGGGCGCGCGGCAGAATGGTGATGTTGCGACTCTAGTCGATCAGGTCTGGGAGTTGATTGCGGCCGGCGAGCTCGACGAACCCGAGGGAACCGATCGTCGAGCCATGCTTGACGGCGCAATCAGTGTCTCGCCGCTACGGGCGCCTCACGCCAGCGATCCCAACGAGACACTCGCATCTGTGGTTGAGGGCTTCGCGGGACCCCGTCCCGAGGAGTAGCTACGGTCGACGGCGGGCATCCCGGGCGGCGTGGGTGTCGCCGGCCTCAAGCGCGTCTTCGAGATCCATCGCCTCGATGATCTCTCGGGCGGCGCTGTAGGGATCAGCCGATCCATCGAGTACCGACTCCGCGATGGCATCCATTCCGCCACGACGGTCGATCGCCGCGGCGATGGCTGTCTCAAGATCGTCCTCAACGAGGGTACGGATCTCGGCGGCCGTCCGCTCAGTCGCCGCACTGGCGAGTCCGCCCGAGGCTCGCAGGTGGCTACGATGATCCTCAAGTGCCCCGACGAGGTCGTCGATCCCTTCGCCCTCGGTTGCGACCGTCGTGAGAATCGGCTTTTCCCAGCCGTCACTCCGGTCCGGTCCAGGCCCTTCATTCGCCATGCGGAGCATGTCCTCAAGCTCGTGGACGGTCCGTTCGGCGCCGTTGAGATCGGCCTTGTTGACGACGAAGATGTCGGCAATCTCAAGCACCCCCGCCTTGAGCGTCTGAACGACATCGCCGGCGTCCGGCGGGACCAACAGCAGCACCGAGTCGGCGGCTCGAACCACGTCGATCTCGTTTTGGCCCGTGCCGACGGTTTCGAGGAAGACGACATCCATCCCGAAGGCCGACAGCGCCCGGACGGCCTCGGTCGCAGCTGTCGAGAGGCCGCCGAGTGCGCCGCGGGCGCTCATCGACCGGAAAAACACCCCTGAGTCCTCCATTGTTGAGGAGACCCGGATACGATCTCCGAGGACGGCCCCGCCAGAGTACGGCGAGGAGGGGTCGACGGCAATGACCCCTACATCAAGATCGCGCCCCCGGTAGGCGGCGATTAGCTCCTCAACGAGCGTTGACTTGCCCGATCCAGGACTGCCCGTCACGCCGATGACGGCCGTCTCGTTCGGGTCGGCGTGTTCGTAGAGCCGGGCGACCAGGCCTCGGTCTCCCTCGGTCCGGTTCTCGATC
>JBKHFN010000110.1:0-5331 GCA_046540195.1 Salinarchaeum sp. | reverse complement strand
CGGCATGGGATTTGGAGCTACGTTGTCTGACTGTCCCCGTGGTCTGGTACAGAACAGGGTTCTTTCTGCTTGGAATCGGGGGATCCCGATACTGTCCGATTAACCGGGCGGATCAACCGCCTCGGATACTCACCTATGCGGCGTGTAACCACTTGACATATCCGGTACCCACGCCGGCCGGAACGTGTGCTGGCGGGGTCGGATGCATCCTCGCGCTAACGCGCGAGGCGTTCTCCTCGTGATGCTACAGGCGGACGATCGGCGACCGGTTCTTGTCCTCCACCCACCCCTGAAGAGGTGGGATTCCACTAACCTTCTGTCATATGCCGCCGGTCAGGTTCACGTAGAGCGCCCCGAAGACCAATGCGTTATAGACGCCGTGGACGAGGGCTGGTACGACCACGTTGTCGGTGCGGGCGTACAACCACCCGAGCACCAGTGATAGCGCAAACACCGTTACCAGGGCCACCACTAACGAAGTGACACTTCCGGTTGCATAGGCCTGGTAGTGGAACAACGCGAAGATTCCGCTGGCGACGAGAATGGCGTTGCGCCTTGAGAATACCCTGTAGAGGTGCTTCTGAACGAGGTTCCGGTAGATGAGTTCCTCGTATGGGCCGATCAGAAAAATCGCGATGGGGATGAGATAGAGCAGTAACCGCGGGTCCTGGCTTGCGGAGTCCTGAATACCGTGTTCGGCTGGCGTGGTGCCGATCAACTGATAGGCCTGTGAGAGAACGATCAATAGTGCCAGGAGTCCGACGAACCCCCCGACGACGTATCCCAGGTCACGAAGACTAGGGATCGTGACGTCGACGAACGACCGGTCCTGTCCCGATGCCAGTAGATACCCGCCGGCAACGATGGGCATCCCCAAGGCGTACCCCAGAAACCCGAGCCCAACGGTCGACGCCGCCTGTACGAACAGATAGCCCGCCGCTCCGATCAACAGCGCGATCCCGACCGCCTGCAGACGACCGCCAATGTCGACGTCGCCAGCGGCATCGGCGTGGCCTGATCCCATACTCGTGTCCTACGGCCGGACGTGTTTAGGATCGTCGCTTCGCTTCGATGTGCAGTGACGACCGCTCCCGGACGGTCCGCGTCTCTGGGGTATCCTCGTCGCGTAATAGCCCCCTTGTTGCCCGCTTGCCCCACTCGACGGCCGGCTGGGTGAAGGCGTCAACCCCATACAGCTCGCCCGCGAGAATGCAGGCGGCCTCCATGGCGTAGAACAGCCGTCCCAGTGGACGTGGATCGATCGCCTCAATCGACAACTCGACACTCGGCCGTCCAGCGGCGGCCAGACTCGCTGTCGTCGCCCGCCGCTCAATGTCGATCAGCTCGCCGAGGTCGCTCCCATCAAGATACGCCAACGCCTCGTGATCGGCACTCGGGATCGGCACCGACGGACGCGTTTCAGGCGTGACCGTCGAGACAAAGACCGAACGAGGCCCGGCCCGATAAAGCTGGAGTTGTGAGTGCTGGTCGGTCACTCCGAGTGCCCGGGTCGGAATCTGCCCAAGGCCGTCTTTGCCCAGACTCTCGGCCCAGAGTTGGGCGAACCACTCGGCGAAGGTCTCGAGCCCCTCGGCGTAGGGCATCATCGCGTTCACCCCCGCGCCGCGGATATCAAGCGCATACGCAACGGCCCCGTAAGCGTATGCCGGACACGCAAACAGCGAGTTTGAGAGCGTCGCCGCCGTATCGTCCCCACCGGCCAGTAGCGCCTCGATATCCGCCCCGGCGAGCGCGGCTGGGGCGAGCCCAACGGCCGAAAGCACGGAATAGCGGCCCGGAACACCCTCCGGGACGGCCAGTCGCGGCAGATCGTTGGTCTCCGACAGACCGGCAAGCGGCCCCGACTCGCCGGTAATGACGAGGGTGTGATCGGTCCAATCAACCCTGGCATCGGTGAATGCCTTGCGCGCCACCAGGAAATTGGCCAGCGTCTCGGCGGTTGTCCCCGATCGCGAGACGGCTACCAGTACTGTCTGATCAAGCGGGAGTGACGCCATCAGCCGGTCAGTGGCGGCCGGATCGACATTGTCCAGCGTGTAGATCGGCAGATCTAGCGCCTCGCCAATGGCGGCCGCCCCGAGCGCACTTCCACCGATCCCGGCGACGAGGACGGCTTCAACGTCGTCGAATCCGTCGGTTACAGCGCGAATCGCTGTCGGGTCAACCTGCTCAGGGAGATTTAACGCGGCATACCCGTGTTCGTCGTGCTCGCGGCCACGCTGGATCTGGTTGTGCGCCTGGGCGACGGCGTCATCAAGCGTCTCAAGTGCGTCCCGTGAGATGCCCGGCGAAGCGGTCTCAGCGAGCGCACCGCCGATATCAATATCCATGGCTGGACCTCTCGTTCGGCCAGGATTAACTCTTTCAGAACGATACCGTCCGTAAAGTGCTGTCCACTACCGCGGTGCATGCGTCACGTAGAGCAGCACTATCGGCCCCTATGGCGAAAGGTCGAAGCCTGCGCCGCTCTGATAAGGTGGTATGGCTACCGAGACGCGGGGGACATTTCTCGTCACCGAGGCGGAGGTCGAGACGGCCGTTCTCCAGGATGTCGAGACGGCGCAGGTCTACTCGCTTGCGACAAATCCAGGATTCAGTGTCGATGAGGTCGTTGAGGCGACGCTTGCCCCCGTTCCGCCGATGGACGTCCTCTGGTCGGTCGAGACGGTCATGTCCACCCACACCATCGAGGTCGCCGAAGAGGAGCGTCCGCCGACCGACCGTGCCCGCGAACTGGCGACCGAATGCGATCCCGGCGAGGTCGTCCGTCGCTCACTCAATACAGAGGAGTTACACGTCCTGTCGGTCCCAGCATCCAAGACCGACCAGGCTACCGCCGACATCTGTGCTGATGCGGCAACGTTGCGTCGAGCGGCCCGTCTCGGTGCCGAGACCGTTACGGTACGAAGCGCCGATGGCGTCGTTAGTGTCCGGTATCAGGCGCTCTCTGCCTGACAACGGCCCGAGCGTGGAAAGGCAAGGCTTATTCACGAATGTATTAGACCGCTGTGTATGGTATCGTTCGATGTACCGGAGCCTGATTACGACCGGTACACGAACCGTCAACTCGTCGTCGTTCCGCTCTTGGTCCTCACAATCGCACTGGTGATCATCGTCGGCATGTGGGCGCTGACAGGCGCCCCGGCCACTCTCGGAATCGAGTTCACCGGTGGGACCGAACTCACCGTTGACACCGCAAGTTCGGAGGCCGAGATCGAGAACGCCTTCGGGGACAATCTGGAGAATATCCGCGATGTCGACACTCCTGACGAGCGGTATATCCTGACATTCAGCAGTGGCGAGAACCTCCAGCAGCAGGCCGAATCCGCGCTTGAACCGGTCAGTAGCGACCAGGAGGTCGTCGATGGGGTCCGGGACTTTAGCCCGACGTTCGCCGCAGACACCCAACAGATGGCCATCATGGGGCTGGTTGCCGCCTTCCTCGGCATGAGCGTCATCGCCTTCCTGCTGTTCCGGACATTCATTCCAAGCATTGCCATCGTGATCTCCGCCTTCTCGGACATCATGATTCCGCTGGCGATGATGAACGTCCTGGGGATCGAACTCTCGCTTGGGACGGTCGCTGCCCTTCTGATGTTGATCGGGTATAGCGTCGACTCCGATATCCTCCTGAATACCCATATTCTCCGCCGCGGTGGGGGAGACTTCTATGAGTCGACCTACCGGGCGATGCAGACTGGCGTCACGATGACGGTGACATCGATGGCGGCAATGGCGACGATGGCGGTTGTGGCGACGGTCTTCGGGATCAACCTACTCGGCTCGATCGGGCTGATCCTGTTCATCGGGCTCGCAGCTGATCTCATGAACACCTATCTGCTCAACCTGAGTCTCCTGCGGTGGTACAAGTTCGAGGGGGTAAAACGATGAGTAGTCCGCTTGCCACCCTCAAAGAGAACTGGCGGATCGCCCTTCTGGTGGTCTTGGTGCTCGCGGCCGGCTACTTTATCTTCGTCCCCGGGGCGCCGGTCACCGGGGCAGCGGCTGCCTCAGGCGGCAGTCAGGGCGATCTCGCGGTTGATTTACCCTCGGCCAACAACACGAGTGCCGCTCCGACCGACCAGGGCATGACCAACCTTCAGTTCGGGATTGAACTCGGTGGCGGGGCCCGCATCACCACGCCGGTGAACGGACTCATGGCCGAGGACGTACCGGTGTCGGGCGATAGTGCCGAACAGACCCGACAGAATGCCGACGAGATTCAGCAGGCGGTCGCCTCGGCCATGCCGAACGCCTCTGAATCGGATGTCGTCGTCTACACCGAGGATGACCGGCACAGCGATACGAACAATCTCGTCGAGGTGCGTGTCGATGGCTCGCCCGAGGCGTTCGCAAGTGGCCTCCAGAATGCTGGGTACGACATTACCTCCTCAGAAATCAGCCGAGGCGTCGCCGACCCAACGATCGACGAGATCATTGAGGTGCTTGATCAGCGCCTCGGTGAGGCCGGGTTCTCCGGTGGCACAGTCACCCAGACCCGCGGCAATGAGCTCATTATCGAGGCCCCGGGTCGCGACATTCAGGAGCTTGAGGCACTGATCCGCGAGCAGGGACTCGTCGAGACGGTGATCCACTATCCCGCGGATAACGAACAGGGCTACACGCGTGAGAGTCTCCTGACCCAGCAGGACTTCGAGGACATCGACAACGTCCAGACAGACCGCGGTGAGCCGTCCGTGCCGGCGACGCTTACCGACGAGGCTGCCAGCGAATATACCGATCGGATGATTAGCAGCGGCTTCACGCAGGATTCGATTGAAACCGGAGGTGCCACCTGTGAGGCAGGGGACGAGCCGACCGCCGAATCCGGTTACTGCATTATGACGGTCGTCGACGGAGAGACCATCTGGACCGGCAGCCTCGCCAGCGGTCTCGCGGAAAGTATCGAGGATGGCACCTTCGAGGAGAACCCGCAGTACCGGATGACCGCCACCTCGTCAGGCGAAGCCCAGACCCTTCGGTTGAATCTCATCGCCGGCGCGCTTCCCGCCGAGTTGGCGCTGGATCGGGCCACGGAGTTTTACTTCAGTCCGACTCTCGCAGAGAACTTCAAGACCTACTCGCTGATTACCGGGATCATCGCCATCCTGGCGGTCGTCGGGATGATCTTCCTCCGGTACGGTGACCCAAGCGTCGCGGTGCCGATGTCGGTGACGGGCCTCTCGGAGGTGGTGATCCTCCTTGGCTTCGCTGCCGCGGTCGGCCTTCCGTTGGACCTCTCGCACGTTGCTGGGTTCATTGTGGTGGTCGGTACCGGGGTGGACGACCTGATCATTATCGCCGACGAGG
>JBKHFN010000109.1:0-5336 GCA_046540195.1 Salinarchaeum sp. | reverse complement strand
CTGATACTGACCGTCGTGTTGTTCGATACGGCCCTCTCGCTCTCGCAGGGCTTTTCCCGGGCGGACATCCTCAAGCTGCTTGAGACCCTCCGGCGGCTCGCCATCGATCTGGGCATCGATCCAGGCTATGTCACGACCATTGAGGCCCAACTCACCGCTGAGGTGACTCAGGCGCTGTCCTCGGCCACGCAGATCTTCCTTGCACGGTTGGTCGATCTCCTCGGAACGACAGTTCAGACGAGTTTCGGCGTGATGATCACCCTGTTTTTGCTGTATTACTTCCTCGTTGACGGCGGCGCCTTCGTTGACTGGCTCCGCTCGGTCTCGCCGATTGAGTCCGCCACCCTTGATGAGTTGTTCGAAGAGGTTTCCACGGTCACGTGGGCGGTCGTCGGCAGCCACCTCCTCGTGGCGGTCGTCGAGGCCGTCGCCGGTGGGATCGGGTTCTGGGTTATCGGCGTGCCCAATCCGATCTTCTGGATGGTGGTAATGTTCATCCTCTCGGTGCTCCCGCTCGTTGGCGTCGCGCTGGTGTGGGCCCCCGCACTGGTGTGGGTGCTTGCGGCTGGTCGCGTCGGGGCGGCGCTGTTCCTCATCGTTTATGGAATGATCATGCTGGTGCTCCTCGATAGCTATCTTCGAGCGCTATTCGTTGACCACAGCACCGGCTTGCATCCCGCGGTGGTGCTCGTGGGCGTGCTTGGTGGGATCTATCTGCTCGGGGTGATCGGGCTGTTTCTCGGGCCGGTGCTACTGGCCGTCCTGAAGGCCAGCATCGTCGTCTTCGCTCGTGTCGAGGGATGATTCAGTTCGCTCTTCTTCAATCTCCTCAAGCCGCTCGTGAAGCTCCTCAACATCAGGCTCGTCAACACTCCCCCAGTAGCCGACACCGACAATCGCGAGAAGGAACACGACCCCCCAGCCCAGTGTGGTGTATGCTGCTGGGACATACGCCGAGAACAGCCCCTCGATGACGCCCTCAAGCGAGAAGACCACGACAACAGGGCCGATAACCTCCCGCGGGAGGAAGTGATCGAGATAGGCCTTGAGTACGCGCGAATCCATGGTCAAGGCTTGCCGGGCGAGCGGTTAACCGGTACGGTCAGGGGCCACCCGAGCGGTCGCCGCCACGCCAGACGAGTACGCCCATCGATAGTCCTGAGAGGCCGACCAACACGAGTGCTGGCACGGCCGCCTGGCCGTAGAGGCCGGCCTCCTGTACCCGCCAGATGTAGGTGACGAGCGTCTCGAACTCAAGCGGTCGGAGCAACAGCGTCGCCGGCAGCTCCTTCATCGTTGTCAGGAAGACCAGCGCCGCGCCGGTGGCAATCCCCGGCACGATCAACGGGAGGGTGACCGATCGGAAGGCCCCAAGCCGGGAGCGCCCGAGCACCCGGGCGGCCTCAACCAGGTGTCGGTCAACCCCGAGACGGGCGGTCCGGATCGACCCGGTTGCCTGAGGAACAAAGCGGACGACGTAGGCGAAGATCAGCAGCGGGATCGTCTTATACACCGCCGGAAGGAGATCAAGGCTGAAGCTCGCGAGCGCGATAGCGAGCACGATCCCGGGGGTTGCGTACCCGATGTATGGCACCCGATCGGCGAGCGTGGCAAGTCGCGAGTCGTCGATGGCCGCACGCAGCCCAACCGGAAGCGCGACGAGAATGGCAGCCGCTGCGGCGAGCAGTGAGACGTACACCGAGTGCCAGCCATACACCCAGGAGAACGTCATCCGCCCGCCGGTGTACCCGGGCCCGGTATGGAGTAGCCACATGCCGAAAATACCGATCGGGAGGCCGATACTCACCACACCGACACCGGCTGGAAGCGCCATCGCCGCGTAGCGCCAGCGTCCAAGCCGGAGGGGGTTCCCTTGCCCCTCCCGGCCGGCGTAGGCATTGTCGGCACTGACGCCGATCCGCGATTCGACGAACAGGATGACGAGGGTCACCGCGACGAGTCGAAGCGAGAGCAACGCGGCGTAATCTCGCATGAAGGCGTTGTATCGGGCGTAGATGAACTGGGTGAAGACATCGACGCGCATGATGTTTGGTGTCCCAAAGTCAGAGAGGGCATACAGCGCGACAAGCAGCCCCCCGGCGGCGATCCCCGGGGCAATCTGCGGAAGGGTCACCCGACGGAATGCAGCCCACCGCCCGGCATTGAGTGTGCGGGCCGCCTCGACAAGCGAGGCATCGAGTGAGAGCAGCGACGCACGGGTGGTCAAGAACACATATGGGTAGGTGTACAGCGTGATAACGACAACGGCGCCGGCGAATCCATAGACTGCCGGCAGGCGCTCGACGCCAAGCGGCGCGAGTATGTCAACAAGGGCGCCTTGCGGTCCGAACGCGGAGACGGCAGCAAACGCCCCGAGGTAACTCGGGATCGCCAGCGGGAGGGCGGCCACGATGGTCCAGAACCGTCGGAAGGGAAGATCGGACTGGACGGTCAACACGGCAAGTGGCACGCCGACCGCGATGCTCGCCGCTGTGACGACTGTCACCAGCGCAACCGTTCGACCGAGGACGACCAGTGTCGTCGGCGCAACGGCGAGTTCGAGTGCCTGCTCGCCCAGCCGCCCGACGTCAACGAGGAGCCACGCCAGCGGGGCGATGAGAGCGACTGCGATCAGGACCGTGGGGAGGACCTCACGCTCGGGGAGGTGACGACCCGCCCGTCCGAGTAGCCCGTTGAGGCGGGTCGCCAGCCGCGAGGCTCCTCCCGAGCGCGTGCGGTCAGTAGATCCGGTGTCCTCGGCCATCCGTGAATCCCTACCAGGTGTGAGAGGTCGCGGATTAATTACCCGAGTACGTCCGCATCGCGCATGAGTGCAAGCGTTGCATCAAGATCCGATAGCTGTGCGAGGTCGATTTCGGGCGGATTCAGTTCGTCAACAGTCGGCAAATCACCTGGCGGCGCAACATCGGCGATCATTGGATACGCGAAGCTGACGGTCGTGAAGTACTCCTGAGCTTCCGCTGAGAGGAGGTGTCGGACGAAGTTGTTGACGAGGTCGGTGTTGTCCCGGCCGGGCAACTGGAGAACGCCGGCAAGATCAACGAGCGCTCCGGCATCGTTCTCCGTGAAAGCCAGATCGATGGGGGCATCAGGGCGATCATTTTGCACCCGCAGGGCGTAGTAGTGATTCGAGAAGCCCGCAGCGACTGCCCCGTCGGTGACGTTAGTGACGACCGCAAACTCGTCGCCGAAGCGGCTCGTGCCGGCTTCACGAAGATCGCGCAGGAACGCCTGCGTGGGCTCAGGTCCGCGCAACAGCCGCATGGCCGTCACAAAGGACTTGAACGCGCCGTAGGTCGGCGCCCAGCCCATCGTTCCGCGGAGATCCTCGGTCTCGGGGAAGGCCTGAACCTCACTCGGGATGTCCGACGCACTCAACTGATCGGTATTGTATGGGATACTCCGGGCCCGACCGGCGACGCCGGCCCAGGCGTTTTCCTCACCGCGAAAGGCGTCCGGGACGCCTGCGACGGCCTCCTCGCGGAGCGGTTCGTAGGCGTCATTGTTGGTGACGTAACTCAGCGAACTCGCGTCGATCGACCAGAAGAGGTCGGCCTGCGGCGCCCCGGCGTTGACCTCCTCGACGACCGTCTGAGCGAGTGAAGAGGAGGGCGCACTGCTCGTCGAGACGGTAAAGTCAGGGTAAATCTCCTCAAGGGTGTCGATGAAATCGAGGTAGATGCCGCTTTCGCCCCCGCCGATATACAGGTCAAGCGAGCCGGAGAGGGTCGGCAGGTCGGCGATCGACGGTCCTCCGGGAGCCGGTCGATCCGCGACAAGCGGCCCTGACCCGCGGAACTCGCTCAGCGGTGGAACTTCGATGTCCGATTCCGATTGCGAACCACTGTAACAGCCGGCCAGGCCGGCGACTGAGCCGGCAGCGACGGTCGCAAGCGCGCGACGACGCGTGAGTGGCGTATCGTGTGACACGCGGATTAGGCTAGCCTAAACATAATAAAACAGTTGTGATTCACGACGCGTCGCTGCCACTCCGAGGCGTCGACGTGGTCCCTCAGAGATTAGAACGCCGCGACAGCGATGGCGGCCACATTTAATAAGAGGCCAATGCCGAGCAGCGGGAGGATCCCAACGGCGCCGAACCCGCCGCTGATCATCACAAGTAGGAGGCCGACCCACCCGAGTTCGAATGGTGTCATACAGTTCTATGAATGATCTATTTGATAATAAATACTTTTCGGCCGTGGTGGGCGGGCTGTCTCATCCGTCCAAGTCGGCGGCGGATATGGTGTGTTCCCGACGTATTCGTGCGATCATCGCACGGCGGTAGCGGCCGTTGAATCGTCGCTTGACCATTCTCAGTCCGTGGGAGCCCCCAGAAAGTACTTAGTAGTAAAGCGCTTAACAACGGTTGCCGTCACCCCGACGGCGAGAGACCACCAGAGGACCGCGCCACAGCCTACCCCTGCTTGCGGCGACCATTGTAAGTGCCATTGCTCCGATCGCCAGAGCGGTGTTATGCACCTGGCCGGGAGTCTGGCGTCTCGCTTTTCAGACGGATCACGATGGCATGAGCGTCAGCTATCGAGTGACACGTGTGCCTCGCCTCTGAGCAGAGTTCACGAGGGCGAAGGCTGTTGGCGTTGGGATGATCAGGAAGGGGTCGCAGACGTGGCGAACGTGAGCTCACATCGTACACACGAAAACGGCTGGGTGCGCTAGCTCACAGTGTACACATCGTGAGCACCGAGAAGAAGCGCGTACAGTTTCGGGCCCCCGAGCGGCTCATCGACCGGGCCGACACACTAGCCGCCGTCCTCGGGGAAGACCGAACAGACGTCCTCGTGACCGCGCTTCGGGAGTACCTCCACGACGCCGCTCACGATGACGCACTCACCCAGGAGATTGCTGCCGCCTATTACGACAATGAGATCAGCTTCGAGCAGCTCAAAGCGCTCGTCGGCGCCGAGGAGGCGGCCACCCTCCGCGTGTTGAAACAGCAGTTAGACACGGACTTCATCGACGAGGCCGCCGACGCATAGATGTCGCGGTGTATCGCAGACGCCTCCGCCCTCGTGAGTCTCGGGATCGTTGCTGAGGATGACCCCGATCCACTCGCACTCTGTCTCTCCCAGTACGATGTCGTCGTCCCAACGGCAGTCATCGGTGAACTCCGAGAGATCGCGTCGTACGAGGACACCCATGGCCACGCCGCGTCTACCATCCTCGATCGAATGGACTCATTCACGACACAGTCGGTAGAATACCCGCAGCGGAATTTCAACCCTCGGAGGTGGATGCACTCCCGGAAGGCTTACAGATATGAATCGGATATGAATAAATATGAGCGAGAGTGA
>JBKHFN010000108.1:0-5370 GCA_046540195.1 Salinarchaeum sp. | reverse complement strand
GTCCTCGCGGTGCCCCATCACGATCGGTTGTGTAACACGCCCTTCGGGGCTGATACCATCCACGGCGGCGTGACGGCCACACTCGTGGACACCATCGGTGCGTTCGCACTATACGCGACTGCCGAGGATCTCGCCAGTCTGGAGATGGCGACAACCGATCTGAACGTCTCGTATATGCGGCCAGCAACGGGCCGGCTTGAGGCAGAGGGAACAGTCCTTCGGGCAGGCAACAGCATGGGCGTTGTCGACGTGACGATCACGAGCGAAACCGACGGTGACCGGGTCGAGAGCAGCCACGGCCGGGTGAGCTACCGGCTGTTCCGATGAGCAGCGGTGCTCGGTCGTTTCAATATCAGTCGTAGGCTCGCCGGAGATACGACAGCACGCCGCCGAGCAGAGCGGCGTTCGTCAGGAAGGACAGTCGCTCCTCATCGCGGTTCTCGGCGTTCCAGAAGTCGTGCATCGTCGGCGTGACCGCCACCAGAAACGTCGCTGCAGCGCCAGTTGCCAGCTTGGGAAGCCGCCAGAGGGCAATCCCGATTCCGCCAGCGACCATCATCCCAGTCGCAAACGGCGCCATGACGTCGGGCTTTGGAACGCCGGCGTGTTCGGCGTAGCTGATCGTCGTTTCCATGTCGCGGAAGGCCTCGGCGGCTTGGAGAGCCAGACCGAGACCGAAGACTACCCGCGCAAGAGTCGATTGCGATGTCGCCGTCGTCTCGTCATCGGACATAACGACTGTCGTTGGTGAGCGCGCATGATAAACCGCCCGGGCGGCGACGGCGGTATCTCGTGGCACTTAGGGCGCCGTAGGTGAAACCACTCGGTGGACCACTTGATGGCACTCCTGGCTGGACTCAAACGCGAAGCGGCCGCGTTGCTCGGCGACGGCAAAGCGAAATACCTTGTGACTATCGCCGGCGGCTGGGGGACGCTCTTGGGCATCCGGATGATCTATCCGGTGGTGTTGCCGTATTTCCGCTCGGCGTTTGATCTGAGTCTCACCGTCGCCGGGCTATTGATTACTGTTCTCTGGCTTGGGTCGGCCCTTGGCCAGCTTCCTGGGGGACTGCTTGCTGATCGCTACAGCGAGCGGCTGATTATGACCGCCGGCGCGTTCACCGTTGCGGGGGCGCTGATGGTCGTTCTTATCGCGCCGACACCACTGGCGTTGTTCGTGGCAACCGGACTGGTCGGGCTCGGACAGTCGCTATACCCGATCGCCCGGATCACCGCCCTCTCGACGATCTATCCCGACCGGATCGGCAGCGCTCTCGGCGTGACGATGGCGACGGGCGATCTGGGCCAGACGATCTTCCCACCGATTGCCGGCGCGCTTGCGGCGACCATCGCCTGGCAGGCCGGCGTTGGCTTTCTCATCCCGCTGTTGCTCCTCGTTGGCGGCCTGTTGTGGGTTATCCTTCCCGAATCAGAGCGCACTACATCACCCCGCGAGCGGTCGTTCAGGGAGGTGCTCGCTACCTTACGCGGGGCAAACCTGCTGTTGGTGGCCTTCCTGCTCTTTTTGTATATCCTGATCTGGCAGTCCTTCACCGGGCTGTATCCGACGTACCTGATCGAACAGAAGGGCCTACCCGAGTGGGTGGCAAGCCTGCTCTTTAGCGTGTTCTTCGGGGTTGGCGTGATTGTTAAGCCGCTTGCGGGCGCCGCCTACGACCGGATCGGGATGCGACGCGCGCTTGTGGCCGTCCTTGTTGGACCAATTGTCGGCCTTGCCGCGTTGCCCTTCATCGAGGGACAAGTCGCCCTTGGGGTGGTTACGGCGCTAGTGAGCACGATGCTCGGTACCGGCGCGGTCACCCAGTCGTTTCTCTCTGATGTGATCCCCGACGACATCGAGGGCACCGGCTTAGGGATCGTCCGGACGACCTCGGCGACGCTTGGGGCCGCCGGACCGGTTGTCTTTGGGGCGCTTGCCGATCGTGGTTTTTTCGATGAAGCCTATCTGCTGTCGGCGGTCGTTCTGCTGGCTGTCGTGTTGTTGACTCTGCGAATCGAGACACCACGGGCGCACGCTGGCGCGTAGCCGTCACTCGTCGTCCTTATCAGACCACTCAAACGAGTCGGCATCAATGTCCGTCTCGGACGCCGCCGTGTCCTCATCTGGCTCCTCGGCGTCTGTATCAGCATCATCGGCGGCTCGGTCAAGTCCAAGGGCCTCGGAGAGCGACCGCTCGGGCGGCGTCGACGGCGGGTGATAGACATAGCGCGTGCCGTCGTGGATGACCGAGAAGGTCCCCGTCTCGGGGTGCTCAATCACTGCGCTGTCGGTGTCAATTGCGTAGTCCACGAGGTCGCCGAGACTCTCCGCGGGCGCCTCCGGCAGATCGCGTGCTGTGACGGGCAGGGTAATTGTTGTGATCCACTCCTCGAACTCCCGATAGTCGTCGCGGTAGGCGCGATACGTGCGTTCTGCCTCTGTCAGCGCGAGTTGACCCTGCTGTCGGGCGCGCCAAGAGACGCCCAGCCCGGCGAGGCCGAGAAGAATCACCAGCGGCCCACCAACGCGTTCAAGTAGCGACGGCGTTCGGGGAACCGTCTGTGTGACGTTCACCGGAAGCGATCCGCCGTCCGGTTCAGGGGCGTTCACCGAGTAGGTCTGATCGTCCGGGCTGAGCTGAAGCGCCTGTGTGGTCGTCGTGCGCTTAGTCTGGTCAGCGGCACTTGCAACGAGCGTCGTCTCCGCTTGGATTTCCACACTCGTCTCGCCTGTGTCCCCACCGAGTGACTCCTGGATGGTGGCGATGCGGTCGGCCGCCTCGGGGACTGTCACCGCAAAGCGCACGCTGGTCTCGCCGCCACCGACGCCGGTGGTCTCATCGAGTTGGCGACTGTCGGACCAGATAACGGTATCCTCACCGGTAGTTGACTGGATTACCCGCGAGACCGTGACCTCAGCGCGTGCGGAGTCGAGCCCGTCGGTCGTCAGATCAAGCGTATACGCCCCCGAGAGCGTCGGCGAGATGTTCGTGAAATACACTGGCTGATCTTCCAGTCGGGTGTCGACCGGGAAGATGGGGTTCTGGCGCTGAACGGTTGCCCCCTGCTCGAAGCTGCCGGTGTACTCAAGCGTGCCAACGGTCTCCTGAGTGGTCTCAGTTCCCGGATCGACGTACGCGCCGTAGGTAATCCAGCCGCCGGCGGCGAGCAGCAGGACGGCAACGAGCATGATGAGCCAGAGGTACTCCGCGAGTGCGGAGCGAATCGCCAGCGTGCGCCGGTCCGGCCCATCGTCGGTACTCATTGGGCGATCCCTCCGATCGTGGATGTGCGTAGACAGTACATAGTCATCGCGATGTGTCACGAGAACGCCGCCGCAGCCGCGTGTTGCCGCTTGGTAGAAGCGCCAGGCCGACCAGATAGATGGCACCACCAATAAGTGCGTCAATGGCGAGAATCGGCAGCCACGGATGCACGCGGTAAAGCCAGTCGATGAGCCCCGGCGGCAACACGGCGAGATATCGGTGTTCGGCGACGTAATACCGGTAGTATCCGGTTTCGGGCGGGGCATCAATGGTGACGGTCACGTTCGCCTGCGAGCGTGGCGATAGCCGGACGCGCTCGGGGCTGGTGGTGACCTCCTCGCTAGTGCCGGTGACGTAGGCGATTGCGGGGACGAGCCCGCCGTTGCCAAGCGCGTACGGCAACTCGCCGGTGGTCCCCTGGGGAATGACCGTTGGCTGCTCGGAGGCGAACTCGGCGCTGACAATCCCGAGTTCGGTCGTGCCCGCCGGAACGACCATCGCGGCGGTTGCCGAGGCGACGACGACAAGCGCGCTGCCGGCGATCAACAGCCGCGTGGAGACGCCGGAGTCGCGACTGCGGTCGCGCTCGCGGACCTTCGTGTCCGGCCGGTAGCGGTCTAACAGCAGATCAACGACGTAGGCAATCATCGAGAGGCCGAACAGCGCGAAGGCAATACCCTGGCTGCCCAGCAGGCTGCGGGTGCCGAGTGTCGCCGCGAGCCACCGCTGGGCGCCGCCGAGGGCGCCCTGAAGCGCCATCGCCGCCGTGCCGAGGTGTGGAATCTCGATAACCGTCCCGCCAATCTGGAGCGCGGTTGCGACGATCTGGGCGTCTTTGACGGGCGGCTCGCCGCTGTCCTGGTCGGTAAAGGGGTTGGCGTCGCCACGGGTGATGTATCCCCGCTCGGTCTCGCCGACAACGCGGTGGGTGGTGAGGCCACCGCCCTGGATTTCGACGGCGCGGAAGACAATAACGTCACCCTCCTCAATGTCGCCACTGGCGGCCTGTGGCACCGCCACGAACCCATCGCCGGGACTGAGCGTCGGATCCATCGAGCCGGTCTCGACGTAGCTCAAGAGGATCGGCTGGCCGATAGCGTTGCCGACCGCCAGCGAAAGCACGGCGATCAACAACAGCGCCTGCAGTGCGAGTCCGAGCCGACGACGCCAGGTCATTCCCCCCGGGCGATGCCGTCGTGGGTCGGTAACATAAAGCTCCCGTTCGACGTCTCACTTACGAGAGGTGTCGGCGCGCGAGAACGAGCAACGACAGGACGACAAGCACGGCGCCAAGGACGAACAAGCCACCGCGCAGGCCGACGGCTGATTCCTCAATCGTGGGCGTGGTGGCCGTTGTTGGCGCTTCAAGGGTCGAATCCGTGTCATTGCTCGGTTGGGTCTGGGTCTCCTCATCGGGGAGGCCGCTGCCCGTGGTGTTCGCTGTCGGCGAGGTTACGTCGGTCGAGTCATCATCTGAGCTATCACTCGCCTCGGTGTCATCCGCATCACCCGACGGCGTTGTATCGGTCGTTTCCGCCGGCGCAACGCCGAGGGCGGCCGCTGAGAACCCCGGAACATCAACGGCAACCGTAGTGGTGTCCTCGGTCCGTGTCAGGATCGTCGTGTCGGCGATCTCCCATCCGTCGGCCGTCTCATGGAAGCCGACCGGGTCACCATCCGCGAGTTGTGCGGCGTCGACGGTGAAGACGACGCGGGCGTCCTCGACCGTGGTGTTTGTCTCGACATCGACGGCGCCGAGAAGCTCAGTGTCCGCATCGGCAACACCAATCGTCTCCGCAGCAGGCAACGTCGGGGTGACGGACAGTCGCGTCGGTCCGGCGGTATCGACGGCGATGCGCGTGACACTCGCTTCGGCCTCGGAGACGGCCAGTTCATCGACCGGTATCGGTTGACGATCCGTTGTGGCGCCGTCGATCGTCCCCACGAGCGTGCCGGTGCCCCGGTCGACGATCGTCGCCTGCGGATCGTCCGACTCGGGCGCGGCAGGCTCGGCGACGACCGAGAAGGTGCCGTCGGTCGTGACAGCGCCGGTCGTGTCGACAACGGCCGACACCGGGATTGATCCGTTGGGAGCGACGGTCCG
>JBKHFN010000107.1:0-5416 GCA_046540195.1 Salinarchaeum sp. | reverse complement strand
AGTGCAACCAGTGGGACAAGAAAGAGGAGCTTACCGTCGCCTTGGAGAACCCGATCTAAGCCCGCAAGTTCACCGACGAGAGTCTTTCCGGTGGCCGTCGCCGACACGACCAGTTGGTCAGTGCCATCAAGTACCCCACCGTCGACCGCGAGACTCTGGACCGGGAGGAGTTCGTCGAAACGGGCTGCAAGGATGTCCCCAAGCTCAGGATGAAGATCAAGATCCGTGACAGGGATCGGATCGACAGCCTCGGCGGTCGCAGAGATGGTGTCGAATTTCGTCAACTCAGGATCAAGTTGACCCTTCAGCAGGTCCGTGATCCGTCCGAGATCCTGCACGTCATAGAGAAGGTCCTCAAGCCGATCCCGTGCCGCCGCGGTGATATCACCGTGATAGGCAAGTTCACGTTCGAGTTGCTCACGCGCGCAATCCCGACAGATATGGTCCTCCCCATCGACGATCGCCGTCTCGGTGGTGATCGGCGAATATCGACCCGCCTGCGCGCAGTACCGGCAGGTCCGGACAGCCGTCGCTTCGAGTTGGTAGGCGTCGAGAAGCGCCGTCAGCTCCGCTCGCCCCGCCGCGGAGGTCTGCTCGGAGATACGAATCCGATCGGCATGGCGGGCGAGATCGACGAACTCGTCGGGGTCACGCGGACGCTCCTCCGACTCACGCTTGAGAAGAAACCGCCCCGGGCGGGGACCGGCGTCGGTGTCCTTGACCTCAAGGATCCCGCGGAACAGGCGCGCCCCATCGCGTGTCGGAGCGACCAGATAGCCACGATCAATCTCGTGGAGAAAGAGTGTCTCGACGGCTGGAGCCTGCTCTGACACGTATACCGGTAGGTAAGTGATGTACTTAGGTTTGGGCAAACGCAGCGGCGATCAGGCCGACAGGCGAGCGGTCGCCGCACGGAACAGTCCGTCGAGTAACTCCGGCGTCGTCGGGTGATACGCCCGATTCGGAAGTTCCCGGACATCGAGGCCGGTCTCAACGGCCACCTGCATCGTCTTGACCATGACGTCGGCGTGATAATGCAGCCCCTGGTAGCCCAGCACCGTCCCATCAGTCGCATCAACGACGAGTGTCGCCCGTCCGTGTGGGGCGTCTTTGACACGGAAGACCCCATCGTCAGCTGCCGCCCGCGAGACGACGATCGTCTCACGATCAAGGGTCGCCGTCTCCTCGGCGGTCATACCGATCCGAGCGTAGGGATAAACCCCGAGTCCGGCGAACGTGACCCGGTGGGGTGTTGTGGTGTACT
Organism: Salinarchaeum sp.; assembly: GCA_046540195.1. Lineage (GTDB taxonomy): Archaea > Halobacteriota > Halobacteria > Halobacteriales > Salinarchaeaceae > CAZFMU01. The sequence continues at coordinate 4,152 of JBKHFN010000107.1, read as the reverse complement.
CCGTTAGCGGATCGCCACGGGCATGCGCGAGGATGTTGTCAGCCGCGAGGTGGCCCTCCTCTTTGGCGACGTGCAAGATTGGTCGCTGGCCGTTGGCGTCTCCGACGACGAACACCCGTGGAGCAGATCGGGTCTGTAGCGTCGGCTGTACCCAGTCAGAGCTTGGGGTCATGTCAGTTGTCTCAAGCCCAAGACGATCAAGCGCCGGACGTCGTCCAGTGAAGGCGAATAATTCGCCGGCGGTGATGGTGCGTCGGCCATCTGGTCCGGTCACCTCCAGTCGGACGCCATCGTCATCGGTCGGTTCGACCGCCCGCTCAAGCGTTTGGGTATGGATGTCGATATCGAACGACTGCTCATAGAGGTCCAGCAGCTCGTCGCCGTATACTGGGTCGGCGTAATCAAGCGGTCGCTCGTCGTGCTCGATGACGGTGACATCAACGTCACCCACCTCACTAAGATACGGCGCCATCTCGACACCGACGGTACCAAAACCCATGATGATCCCGGAGTCAGGGAACGTTGTCCGCTCAAGGAGTTCGGAACTCGTCGTCGGATTGACCGCCTCGATACCGGTGAGATCGGGTAACGACGGGGTCGATCCAGTCGCGATGACGATATAATCTGGGGTGAGTCGCCGGTCGCCAACCGCGAGCGTCCGATCGTCAACGAACCGGGCCGAGTCCTGAAGGAATGTGATGTCAGACGCGTCGGTTAACGTCTGGACAGCTGTCCGACGGTGGGCAGCAAACTCGCTGATCTGAGCGTTCTTGCGTTCGATAGTGCGCTCGCGATCAACCGCCGGCGCCCCCACAAGACGATCGTCCACGCGGGCTTGATACCGATGGGCGCCTGCGGACAGGACAGCCTTCGAGGGCATGCAGCCACGGAGGATACATAGTCCGCCAGGGTCACCGTCATCGATCAGCGTCAACCGGACCGCATCGTGCTCGGCCAGTCGCTGTGCGACCGCCACTCCAGCACTTCCGTACGCACCGACGACCGCGACGTGAATCATGGAGTAACCAGGGCTTCCATCCGTATGGATGCACTGCTACCGGGAACGGTCCGACCGATCACGAACGGCGAACCGCCTCACTCGCGCCGATCGTGACCTGGATAGTCGCGCTCGAACCGAGCGGCAATCTCATCGGTTTCAAGTTCGATGACGGTCGGACGACCGTGGGGACACGTATAGGGATTCTCGCAGGTGTCGAGGTCCAAGAGCAGTTGCTGGATCGAGCCATCGGTCAGGGCGGTGTTACCGGTGATCGCCGGGGCACAGGCCAGATCAGCGATTGCGTCGGCGGCGATCGCCTCGATTCGATCGGCCCCATCGGTATCCGCCGTCAGCACCGCGTCAAGAACGTCATAGAGGTGCTCCGGGGCGAGCGTATCACCGAACAGTGCCGGGACGGTCCGGACGAGCACCTCCGTCTCGGAGCGTTCGGTGTGAAAGCCCAATCGGGCCAGTGCGTCCGTCATGGCATCGAACGCCTCAGCTTCGGCTGGCGTTATTTCGAGGGTGACTGGTTCGGCCAGCGTCTGGATCTTCGTCTCACCTTCGAAGGCGGCGAGCAGTCGTTCGTAGTGGATCCGCTCATCGGCAGCATGCTGGTCGATTAGCACCAGGCCCGTGTCAGACGCGGCAACGACGTACGTATCATCAAGTTGGCCCAGTACGCGAAGCACCGGGAGTCCGTCTAGCTCAAGACTGTGCGTGTCCTCACCGTTGAGCGTTCGCTGTCTGGTATCGGAGAACTTCCGGGCATGAGGAGTGTCACGGGTGCGCGATGATGTCGGCGTCGCGGTGGGCTTGGTGGTTGCTGAGGGTGCATCTGATGTCGATGATGGCGAGTCAGTAGAGGCGGTCTCCGATGGTTCGGGGTGTTCGAGATCGACACTCGTCTCCACGGGGGAGGACACCCCACGAGGGGCACTGGATCGAAGGTGGCCGGCATCGACCAGTGTCTCGCGGACAGCCGATTCGACCGCTGTTTCAACGGCGTCCGCATCACTAAATCTGACGGCGAGTTTGCGCGGGTGCACATTGACATCAACCGCATCCGACGGGAGCTCCAAGAAGAGCGTCGCAATCGGATACCGGTCGGCTGCCAGTTGCCCCCCGTAGCCCTCAACGATTGCACTACGGACTACGTCCGGTTCGACGTACCGCCCGTTGACGTATACCCCGAGATACTGTCGGGAGGCACGAGTGGTCTCGGGATCGCTAATAAAGCCGTGAATCCGGTCGATTGGACCCTCCGGGGTGTGATCAATCGGATGCATCGACTCGGCGACATCCCGGCCGTAGACGTGCATGATAGCCGACCGGCGGTCGCCCTGTCCGGTCGTCGAAAAGACCGTCGAGTCGTCGTGCTCAAGCGTCACAGCGACATCGGGGTTCGCCAGCGCATATCGGCCGACAACCCGAGAGATGTGACGAAACTCCGTGCTCGGTTCGCCGAGATACTCTCGACGTGCGGGTGTATTAAAGAAGAGGTCAGTCACCTCAACCGTCGTCCCCGGCGGTCGGCCGGCTGAATTGACAGCCTCAATGTCCCCGCCGGCGTACCGCAAGCGTGTGCCGGCGGCGTCACCATCCGACGGTCGGCTTGTGATCGTCATTCGCGAGACCGCGCCGATGGTGTGTAACGCCTCTCCCCGGAATCCGAGCGTCTGGATGGCCGTGAGGTCGTCAGCCGTCTCAAGCTTGCTGGTGGTGTGCTCTTTGACCGCCAGCCGGAGATCGGTCTCATTCATCCCGATGCCGTTGTCCCGGACGGTGATCGCGTCGATCCCGCCGTTCGCCACAGCAACATCGATCCGGTCGGCTTCGGCGTCGAGACTGTTCTCGACGAGTTCCTTACAGACCGAGGCCGGTCGCTCGATCACCTCACCGGCAGCGATGCGTGCGACAGTCTCTTCGTTGAGTTCGCGAATGGCAGACGCCTCGGTGGGCACGCCACACCGAAGGATCGGGGGCGATAAAACTCCCGCGACGACGATCAAGCCTCGCGGTAGGCGACAATCGGATCCGGATCGGGCGTAACGATCTCAATCTCAAGATCGACCCACTCGGCCCCGACCGCGCCGACAAGCCGCACCGGCTGGTCATACACCCAGGCGGCTACCTGCGCTTGAATCCGGGCGTACGCGTCGAGTGGATAGCTCTTGAATTCAGTGAGTGCTGGCTTGTCGCTCGGATCAAGGAAGTCAGCCTTGGCATAGGCGACGAGCGGGGACAGCGGGCCTGATGCGTGAACGCGGTGTTCGGTCGGCGGTGTTCGACCACCGATTCCAGCCGCGAGTAACGCCGCAAGAATGCGGACTCCGCGGGCAACACGGGCGTCGGAGTACGCCCCCTCCTCACGAAGTCGGGCGGCAAGCCGGGCGGCGAACACCTGCTTGGGGCGGTACGCGTAGGCGTAGGTTCCACCGAATGAGTCGCGCTGGTAATCGCGACGATAGAAGAACTCCTGCAGTTCCTCTTCAAGGACTTTTCCGGCAATAAGTCCGACCTCGCCGGCCGGTGCGGCAAGCTCACCGACGGTGGCAGCAACGCGGCCCGAGCGGACCTCCGCAACCGGCGTTCCGTCGGAGGTGACGTGGGTTTCACAGGAGGAACAGTACCACAGCGAGCAGTCCGAACAGGGATGGATCGGTCCACCACAGGCGGCACAAGACATCCCGCTGACTCGCCGCGGGATGAGATTTCAACGCTTGCCGGTCTCAAGACGGCGTTGCCACTCCTGGACGGTCGACATGAGTTCAAGCGGAGCGGTCGACGCGACATCAAGGTCGACGATTGCCTCAAGTACCGCCTCGGTGTTCTCGCCGAATCGTTCCTCTAGCGACGAGGTCACGTCCTCGTCCGCTCCACGGAGTTGACCGTTATCGAGGTCGAAGACAACCTGCGTCGGGCCGTCGTCTCCGCTGCCTTTAGCTTCGATCGCCTTCTCGTCGCGGAGTCGATCAAGCACCGTCCGGGCGCGGTCGACAACTGGGGTCGGAATACCGGCCAGATCGGCGACATGGATCCCATAGGAGCGGTCGGTTGGGCCGTCTTGGACGGTTCGAAGAAACGTCACATCACCGTCGCGCTCATCGGCGGCGACGTAGACGATGCGTACTACCAGAGCCTCGCCCACG
>JBKHFN010000106.1:0-5486 GCA_046540195.1 Salinarchaeum sp. | reverse complement strand
AGCTCGGGCAACTACGCCATCGTCTATACTGCGAAGATCGGCGGCGGTATCTTTGCCGGATCGATCGCTGGCGCATTGATTGCAACCGCCGGCTGGACGGTTACTTTCCTGGTAGCGGCTGGTCTGGCGATCGCCGCCGGGATTGGAGCCCTGCTGTTACGTCCGCCGCACTACCCTGACACGTGAACTGCCCACTCGACGTCGCTACCCACCGGGGTACTTGCTGACGTGGTGTCTTCTCACCGCGCCGACAGACAAGCGTGCTGCCCCGCGGTCGACCCCGTTGTCGCCTGCCTCGGCCACACTTTTGTTCGCAGCCGTGCTTGGACTGACAATGGACATTTACCTGAACCCCGACCTATCGGGACGGACGGCGCTTGTGACCGGGTCGGCGGTACGCGTTGGCCGAGCAGTACTGCTCGGACTGGCGGCCGCCGGTGCAGACGTGGCCGTGCACCATCGCAGTGATCCCACGGCAGCAGCTGAGACGGCGAGTGAGGCGGCCGCGCACGATGTTGAGACAACCGTCCTCAAGGGCGATGTCACCGACCCTACAGCCGTCGACGCGTTGTTCGAAACGTGCGAAGACACCCTCGGCACGGTGGATATCCTCATCAATGCTGTCGGACCGCTACCACAGGCCGATTGGGACGAACTCTCGCCGACAGAGTGGCAGGAGACGGTTGCAGCAAACCTGTACAGCACGTACCTCTGTACTCGGCGAGCGCTTCCGGCGATGCGCGATCAGGGGTGGGGTCGAGTGGTGAACTTCGGCGTGGCGGATGCCCGTGACGATCACGCGCTGCCGCGGAATCTACCGTATTTCATCGCGAAGAAGGGAGTTCTAACGTTCACCCGGAGTGTTGCCTACGACACCCAGGACGACGGGATCACTGTCAATGCCGTCTCACCGTACGCTGTTGAGAACACGATCACCGATCCCGCAGCCGTTCCCCGGGGACGGCCCGCCAGTTTTGCGGATGTACTTGCCCCGATCCTCTTTTTCTGCAGTGACGCCGCGGCATACCTGTCCGGACAGAACATCGCTATCGACGGTGGCCGACTCCACGAGGCGTGACCACGGGGCTCGGACAGACGGTCGGCGATCGTATGCATCAGATCCAGCCGCAACGGCTGTATGGCTGACGACGTACGTTCACATCATGGCCTTGTCGATCACCTCGCCGAGTGATATCGACCCACCGGCTGCCTTCGCGATCCAGGCGGCCACCGACACGGAGATCGTCGGCGCAATCACGGTGCTTTCCGTTGGGGCGGACACGGCCTACGGAATCGACTGTGAGACCGGCGATCGAATTCGTGTCCCGATCGATACGTACATCGAGACCGATCGGCTCCAGCCAATCGACGCGACTGACTGTGCGCAGGAAGGCGGTGGCTCTCGATAGTCCAAAACGGTGATACGCCGCCGCCGGTTGGTGTAAGTAGTGACGAGGGAGTCTGACCCCCCGAGCGACGAGTCGACGGTCAATGGTCTCACCTCTGGGTCATTGGTGGGCCCGCTTTTCCGGCTGGCCTGGCCGATCGTCGTCATCCAGTTGCTCCAGGTCACCTACAATATCGCCGACACGCTGTATCTCGGGCGGCTCTCGGCCGATGCTGTCGGGGCGGTGAGTCTTGCGTTCCCGTTGATCTTTCTTGTGATCGCTATCGCCGGCGGATTTACTACTGCCGGGGCGATTCTGGTTGCCCAGTACACCGGCGCCGAGGGCGATCAAAGCGCCGGCCGGGTGGCCGGACAGACGCTGTTGCTCGTGGCGGTTCTCTCGAGTGTGCTTGCCGTTGTCGGCTACCGCTTCACCCGTCCGGCACTTGAGTTGTTGCCGAGTGACCCGGCGACGGCGGCGGCGGTCATCCCGCTGGCGGCCGACTATCTTGAGCTCATCTTCCTAGGGATACCCTTCCTGTTCGGCTTTTTCGTGTTCTCGGCACTGATGCGGGGCTACGGCGACACCCGGACGCCGATGGCGGTCATGGTGGTCTCGGTCGCGTTGAACGTCCTGCTCGATCCGGTGTTCATCTTCGGCTTTCAGGGCAATCCGGTCTTTGCCTGGCTCGGACTCGAGGGGCTCGAAACGGCCGCCTACGCGGCGACCGGCTTTACCGGGTTGGGCATTGAGGGCGCTGCCGTTGCGACCGTCATCGCCCGCGGTGTGGGAAGTGTGATCGGCATCGCGGTGCTCTTTGGAACAGACGCCGGGCCGTCGGTCGATCTCGGGGACCTCCGGCCCGACCGGTCGCTCATTACGGATGTGCTGCGACTGGGGACGCCGACGATGGTCGAGCAGTCGACCTCAGCGCTGGCGATGATTACCCTCACCGCGATGATCGTCACGTTCTCGCCACCGGTTGTGGCGGCCTATGGGCTGGGCAATCGCATCATCTCACTGGTATTTCTCCCGGCGATGGGTCTTGGCCGAGCAATCGATACGATGGTCGGACAGAACCTGGGGGCCAGTCAGCCCGATCGGGCGACACGGGCGGTCTATCTCGCGGCAGGCACCGGCGCGGGAATCATGCTCGCGGTCGCGGCGGTCATGGCGACAGCCGCACAGCCCATCGTCGGAGCGTTCTTGGGTGACGTGCCGACGGCAGCAACGACGATCGCCTACGGGGTCGAGTACCTCCGGATCCGGAGCGTCGAGTTTGCGTTCATCGGCGTCGCCCAGGTATTGCTGGGGGCCTTCCGTGGAGCGGGCAACACGACGACGGCGATGGTGCTCTCGATTATCACGCTCTGGGTCGGCCGAGTCGGCACAGTCTCGGTGCTCGTGTTCGTCCTCGGGTGGGGCCCGACGGGCATCTGGGTGGGGATGGCCGTCGGCAACGTGCTCGGGGCGCTCATCGGCGCCGCGTGGTTCCTCCGAGGCACGTGGAAGAAGGCCTACATCGACACGGTCGGAGCGGATGATCGGGTCGCTCCGGAGTGAGACTGCGCGTCGATCAGGCGGTGTAGCCCTGCTGGGCGAGGGCGTCCTCCATCGCCGCGAGCAGGTACTCGACGTTCTTCCGGCGGGCGGAGTGGCCCATGCAGCCGATGCGCCAGATCTCGCCGTCGAGGTCGCCCAGTCCGGAGGCGATCTCGATGTTGTACTCCTCAAGCAAATAGTCGATGACGGCGGTGTCATCAACGCCATCGGGGACTTCCACGGCATTTAGCGAGGGCAACCAATGGTCCTCGTCGGCGTTGTATGCAAGCCCGAGGGCCTCGAGACCGGCCTTGAGCTCACCGGCAACGGCGCGGTGGCGCTCCCAGCGGTCCTCGATGCCCTCTTCGGCGACCAGCCGAAGGGCCTCCCGGATCGAGTAGACGTTGGTGATGGGCGCGGTGTGATGGTACGCGCGGTCTTCCCCCCAGTAGTCCTCAAGTAAGGAGAGATCGAGGTACCACGACCGGGGCGGCTCTTCCCGGTTGAGGACCTTCTCGATGGCGCGCTCGTTGATGGTGAAGGGACTAGCCCCCGGCGGCAGCGAGAGGCACTTCTGGCCGGCGGAGTAGGCGACGTCGACGCCCCACTCATCGACGGTGACGGGAACGCCTCCCAGCGAGGTAACGGTATCCGCGATGGTGTAGGCGCCGTGGTCGCGGGCGATGTCTGCGAGTTCGCTCATGTGTGGCTGGCGGATGCCGGTCGTCGTGTCGGCGTGGCAGATGCCGTAGACATCGATGTCGTGGTCGTAGAAGGCCTCGGTGACATCCGCGGGATCGACCGGTTCGTTGGCGGGCGTCGGCAGGGAGACGACCTCGCCACCAGCGCGGCGTGCCATCTTGGCCATCCGGTCGCCCCAGTAGCCCTTGGTCCGTAACAGGACCGTGTCACCGGGCTCAACGAGGTTAGCGATGGCCGTCTCCATCGCTGCCGATCCCGTCCCGGAGACCGGCAGCGTCCACGTATTGTCGGTTCGGAAGGTGTACCGCAGCAGCTCCTGCACCTCGTCCATGATCTCGACGAACGACGGGTCAAGGTGTCCGAGCAACGGCGTGCTCATCGCCCGCAGTACGCGCGGGTGAACGTTACTCGGCCCCGGACCCATCAGGGTCCGGTCCGGCGGTGTCAACTCGCCGACGTCTGGAGGTGTCTCCATACAGAAGCATCACTGCCCCCGCTAAAAAGACCGCCGAAAGGACCCAAAATTGAATCATTCCCCCGGCGTAGAGCCGAGGTGATGACTCAAAACGATGCCTCCGGATCGCGTCGCACGGCACTGCTGGAAACGATAGGTGGACTCGTCGGCCGGTTCACCGGGCGACTCGGCACCAGCGTCACCGGATTACACGAGACGGTTGTCCCGGCGGCACAGCACTACGGCCGGCTGGCGCTCAGGCGGCTTGATGCCGAACTGGCCAACAGCGATATCGAGGTCGAGTTTCCGGCGAGTCGGCTCCGGATCACTGGCGGCCCCAACGGCGTGCGATCGATTGAGGCGGCCGTCGAGCGGGCCGTTGATGATGCTGATCTGCACGTCGATTACGACCGCGAGGGCGGAATCAATATCCACATCGGTGGTGATGGGGAGTCCTAAGACGTGGACTCGTGCCGTGGTGGTGTGACAGAGGATTGTGGTTCTGTCTTCGCATCAACAGTGCGTGCGAAGACGCGAGAACTCATGTTACAAGTAATAGAGGTCTGCTGAGTCGTGCACGTTCACTCGGATGAGTCTGTGATCGGCGGTTCATGCAATCAGTTATACTGAAGACGGCGGTCCTGGTATCTCAAAAGATGAACAGGACGATGCCTTCGAGGCAGGCTACTCAACTAACTGCCTGAGATAGCACCCAGCAACAGTTTCAGTGCCGTCTATTCGTCGGGACTGACGGGGCCTTTATATTGTGAACGCACTTTCTCACCTTCTCGCCACTGCCAGTAGTAGTAGCGGTTGTCGTTGATCTCCTTGATTGTGATCGTCGCTTTCGACGGGACATCTTCGGGGGCTCGTCGATTTCGTCCTCCGCTGACGTTTCTTCGAGACGCGCCTCGCGAGCTTTGTGCTCTGCAAGTTCCTCGGCGAAGCGTGCGACGTGCTGGAGCTGATCTGAGGAGTAGTCGTTGAGCGTGCTGACGATGTCTGTCGGGAGCTCCGGCGGCGGCGTGGGGGGTTCGTAGGACAGCAGCAGTCGCCTCGTGTTAACCAACACAGCGCGGATTAGCATAGACGTGTTGGTTAATCAACCGTCAGCCTGTCATGGGAACGGGATATAGAGGATCAGCGTTCTGTTGCCAGAAGTGCGGGTACGAGGTCAACGCGGAGAAGAATATTGGTACATTGATTAGTGTGGTTTGTCCCGGATTCGTCTTTCAACGTCAGGGCCCGTTTCCGCTCCGTCTCCGGCTTGAATATAGATCATGAAATAAACTATATAAACATCTTATACTTCATGAGAAAGTAGATGGGAGTAGCAATTGGGGCCCCTATGAGCAGTAACGACACCAAGCACGTTCAAACGGAACTGAACGAGGACGAAT
>JBKHFN010000105.1:0-5488 GCA_046540195.1 Salinarchaeum sp. | reverse complement strand
GCCGTCCGAGCGCGTGAGTGGTATCGTGAGTTCCGTGAAATTGTCCTGATGTGTCTCGTCTACAACATCAAACAGTACGTGACCCGCTAATTCCAACGCCGTATGGCGATTCAATAGAGCCTATCAGTCGGTATCGGGACACTGATCAATCCATTACTCTCCATCGCCACTGCCGTAGCGAGTCTCGCGCTAGCAGCGGTGAATCTCGCCGTCTGTCTACTCGCGAGTCTCAAGGCCTACGGCGGGGAGACATGGAACTATCCGGTGGCACTGTCGATCGTCGACGCGTGAGTCAAGGCGCTGGGATCTTGTCCGGAGAACCGATAAAAGTTCACACGACTGTTATATTCTAGTTCCGGTTCTGCTGAACGTGACTCAATATGACGTCTACGACGGTGAAGGCGCCGTTGGACGAGGGGTTTTAATTGGTCGGGACCATGATGTAGGTAGCCGTGTCGGAGACACCTGTCGGATCGGTACGCCTCGCGGTGGTTCAACTCGATGATTACGGGCCGTGGACGGTCACCCCTGCACCGCGCCGGGAGACCGATCTCCAAGCACTGCAAGCCCGCCTCTACGCTGATTTCGCCGATTTCGTCGGTCGCGACGACGGATACGCCTTTTTCGGACGGTTCGATAACATGCTTGCTGTTGCCAACGAAACCCCAGCCGAAGCCTTCGGCCGGTTCCAAGAGCGTGTGCGCAACCGGTATCCGGTGACCGTCAGCGTCGGCATTGGGAGCGGGTCGACACCGCTGGCCGCCGTTCAGACCGCCAGCGACCTGCTACAGGCTGCCGGGAGCGCGCAGGACCGTGATCGTCGCGAGGTCCTCCGGTGTGACCGGACACTCGCCGAGACCGAGACGCGAGACATCACGATTGGCCACTTCGATATCGTTGACGCCACCTCGGCATATACAGACGATCGCAACGCTGTCGACGCCGAGATGGCGATCCAGCGGTCGGTCATCGAACTCAAGGCCGAACTTCGCGGAGCTCACGAGAGCGTCGCACAGTTCGTCGGTGGCGACAATGTCATTGGGGTCTGTCCGCCTCTCTCCATCGAGACCTTCCGCGAGGTGGTTGACCACGTCGAAGAGGAGACCGGCGTCAAGTACCGGGTTGGAATCGGCCGCGGCGAGACGGCACACGACGCCGGGCGCGATGCCAAACACGCCCTTGAGGTCTGTCGAGAGTCGGGTGACCGCGTCTACGAAGCCAACTCAACGCACGGGTCCGAACGGATTCCCGACCCAGAGTTTGCGGACGACTGACCAATGTCGAGGGTTGCCGATGCACTTGTCTTCACCGACGTTGGTGAACTTGAGCATCATTCCGTCACCGTCGATGCGCCGGGCCGCAAAGAGGTCACGATCCGGACGATGGTGTCGGCTATCAGCCCGGGAACCGAACTCCTGTTATACCGCGGCGAGTTGCCCGCGGAGATCGCCGCTGATATCGGTGTTGAGGCGACCGCAGACGCCGTCACGTATCCAACCTCGTATGGATACGCTCTTGTCGGCGAGGTCACCGAGACAGGAGCGGCCGTTGAGGAGGTGACGGTCGGCCAGCGGGTATTCGCATTCCACCCCCACCAGACGCAATGTACGGTCAACGCTGATGCCGTTGTGCCACTTTCCGAGGATCTCTCGGCGGCTGCCGGAGCGATGCTACCGACAGTTGAGACAGCAACGAACTTTCTCATGGACGGCCAGCCGCGGATCGGCGAGCGGGTCGTGGTCTTCGGTGCCGGCGTCATTGGACTGTGGACGACACGCCTGCTTGCCGCGTTTCCGGTCACGGTGACGGTCGTCGAGCCGATTGCGCGGCGTCGCCACCTGGCCGACGCGATGGGCGCCGATCGGACAGTCCCCCCGGAGGCAGTCGATGACTTCTACGCCGATCGCGCCCCGCCGGGCGCCGACCTGGTCTATGAGGTGTCGGGGCAGCCGGCGGCGCTTGACGATGCCATCGATGCCGTTGGGTATGACGGCCGGATCATCGTCGGGTCATGGTACGGGGAGAAGCGACACCCCCTTGAGCTCGGCACCGACTTCCACCGTGACCGCATCTCGATCACCTCCAGTCAGGTGAGTACCGTCGCACCTGATCACCGCGGTCGGTGGTCGAGTGATCGGCGGTTGCGTGTCGCCCTCGATCAGCTACACCGGATTGACCCGAGCCGGCTGGTCACCGATCGCGTGCCGTTTACTGAGGCCGAGACAGCCTATCGACGGCTGGACTCAAGCCCAGAATCGACGTTACAAGTGCTTCTGACATACGATGACTAACGATAGCCCCACAGCCCACACGAGTGTCGATACGCCAACCGACCGCGTCTATGCCTACGAGATGGCCGTTGAGCGGTCGTTTATTGCACAACACTATCTGACCGTTCCTGACCCGGAACCACCCGAAGGCTCGGTCCACAGTCACTACTATACAATCGTCGTAGAACTCGCCGGGCCGGAGTTGGGTCCCTATGGCTACCTGCTCGACATTACCGTGCTTGAGGACCTGCTTGACGAGACCGAGGCGCGTTACCGCGACACGCTGTTGAACGACTGTGCCCCCTTCGAGGGACAGAATCCGAGCGTCGAGCGGTTCGCAACGGTTATTGCCGACGAACTCGCACCGGCACTGGCTGAGGAGCCACCCGAACGACTTCGGGTCACCGTCTGGGAGGACGACGAGGCCTGGGCGCGGCACACCCGGCCACTCGCATGAGCACACCACGGTATCTCGAGGCCAAACGGACCGTCGACGACCGCTCGTTCAATCGGCGGGTGCACAACCGGTTTCTTGAGACGGTATCCGATGCGCCGACGATCATAGAGATTGGATCCGGAACAGGGGTGACGGTTCCACGGCTACTCGCCTGGGGGATCGATGCCGGCTCCTATCGTGGACTCGACACCGACGCCCGGTCGGTCGCCTTTGCTCAGACGGTCCGGCCAGCGGCCTTCCGGTATGATGGTGAGACGATCGAACAGACGGCCACCGGCTTTCGTGTTCGTGAGCTTGAGGTCTCCTTTGGGTGTGCCGATGCGTTCGAAGCGCTCAGCTCGGATACAGCAGCCGATCTGCTGATCGCACAGCAGGTGTTCGATCTTGTGGGGATCGACCGAGCGCTGGACGCGTGGCTACCGGCCCTCCGTCCGGGAGGACTGGCATACCTTCCGCTCACCTTCGATGGGATGACTGCGTTTCAGCCCTCACACCCGGCAGACAACGCGATCATTGAAGCGTATCACGCCTCGATGGACGCACGGCCGAACGGCGACAGCCACGCCGGCCGGCACCTGCTCGAAGCTCTCACACAGCGGGCCGGTGATGTGCTCGCCGTCGGGGGATCAGACGCGATTATCCGTCCACACGACGGGGAATATCCGGCCGACGAACAGGCGGTACTCGATCAGTTACTCGACTTTATCGCCGACAGCGTCGATCCTCAGGCCGTACCGGCGGTTGAGGACTGGCTCGCGACGCGACGGGCACAGCTTGCCGCTGGCGAACTCGGATACATCGCCCACCGGCTCGACTGTCTGTATCGCGCCCCAGCCTGAGCTACGAGGCTTCGAGGCTCAGACCAAGTATCTTCATGTGCCAGGACGGCCCCGTCAATGGGTACGGGACGGGCTCCGGGCCGATGTGTTGGAGCCGGTGAAAAGGCCGAGGAGTCTCCGGTCGTGTCAGACAAGCGGGCTCAGTCTCGTCGCACCCATCCAAGCAGTCGGTAGTCGTGATCAGGCGCATACTGGCGGAAGAGTAGACTGTTCGCGAGCACCGACACACTCGAAAGTGCCATCGCTCCCGCCGCGAGGACGGGCTGGAGAAGGCCCAGAGAGGCCAGCGGGATCATCGTCGTGTTATACCCCAGCGCCCATACGAGGTTCTGTTTGATTTTCTGAAGCGTCGCTTCGGAGACGCGAATCGCCTTTAGGACATCAGCCGGATCGTCGCGCAGTAGCGTCACATCCGCCGCCTCAATGGCGACATCCGTTCCCGAGCCAAGGGCGACGCCGACGTGTGCTGCTGCGAGCGCCGGAGCGTCATTGACACCGTCTCCAACCATCATGACACTACGGCCATCGGCCTGAATCTCCTCGACGGCCGCAGACTTATCGTCCGGAAGTACCCCCGCTCGAACGTTCGTGGGGTCGATCCCGAGGTCAGTGGCGACCGCACGGGCGGTCCGCTCGTTGTCTCCGGTCAGGAGCATCACCTTGAGTCCGCGGTCTTGGAGGGCGGCGATCGTCTCGGCGGCGGTTGACTTGACCGTGTCAGCAGCGGCGACAACACCGACGAGCCGCCCGTCGACAGCGACACACATCGCCGTCTTCCCGTCAGCTTCGAGCTGATCAAGCGTCTTGGCACCGGCGGTGTCGTCGATCCCGGCTTCGCGAAGCAGCCGGCGGTTACCGACAAGTACCGTTCGGCTGTCGACCGTCGCGCTGACACCACGCCCAGGGTGGTTCTCGAAGTCCTCAGCGTCGGGCACGTCAATATCCTGCGTCTTGGCTGCCTCAACGATCGCCCGTCCGAGTGGGTGTTCGCTCCCGGCTTCGGCACCGGCCGCTAGTCTGAGCACGTCCGATTCGTCAAGTGTCGTCGAGCGCGTGAGCTGTCCACCATCGGGAGCAACGACAGCGTCGATCGTGTCGACATCAGTAACAGCCATCTCCCCCTCGGTGAGCGTCCCGGTCTTATCGAAAACCACGGTGTCAACATCACGCGCCCGCTCGAGGATATCACCACCTTTGAACAGGACGCCGTTGCGCGCACCGATGGTCGTGCCGACCATGGTTGCCGCAGGGGTCGCCAACCCGAGCGCGCAGGGACAGGCAATCAACACCGCCGAAGCGAAGACGATAAGCGAAAATTCAACGACAGAGACGGTCCCACCGGCAATGGTCGGTCCACCGGCGACAGGTGCCCACAGCGACAACGTGGCGACGATGTCGGCCAGTGTCTGCGGGAAGGCTGCCCAGAGTCCACCCCAGAGGAGCGCGTTGGCGATGACCGCCGGCACGAAGTACGCGGAGATACGATCGGCGACGCGCTGGATATCCGGCTGGCTGGCCTGTGCTTCCTTGACGGTCTGGACGATCTGTTGGAGTGCGGTGTCGGCACCGACCTTGGTGGCTTCGATTAGTAACACCCCGTTTTCGTTGACCGTGCCACCGACGACCTCATCGCCGGCTGTCTTGCCAACAGGGACGGATTCGCCGGTCACCATCGACTCGTCAACGGCGCTTTCACCCTCGACGACGACTCCGTCGGTTGGAATGCGCTCACCGGGCCGAACCCGGAGTCGGTCACCGACGGCGACCGCCTCAAGCGATCGTTCGTGTTCGGTACCGTTCTCAACGACGGTTGCCGTCTCGGCCTCAAAAGCGAGCAGTTCGCGGAGGGCGTCGCCGGCACGACCCTTTGATCGGGCCTCAAGATAGTTCCCGAGCGTAATGAACACGAGGATGAGCGCAGC
>JBKHFN010000104.1:0-5517 GCA_046540195.1 Salinarchaeum sp. | reverse complement strand
GGTGAGCCAGAAGATTACCTGATACGGATTCGTAAGCGTAAGCACGAATGTCTTTGTGAAGCCGGCGGTCGCACTGGCCATCTCCTTGTCGACGAACGTCCCACGGGCCTCCTGGACCGCCTCATACGCGAAATAGCACATCAGGACTCCACCGATGGCAACCATTGCGGTCTGGAGGGCTGGTACCCGGTCGACGATCGCAACCACGCCGACAAGCGCCAGCACACAGAAGACGAGGTCGGCTGTCATGGCCCCAAGTCCGGCCCGGAATCCAGCACCCCAGCCACGGAGCACACTCTCTTCGGCGATGAGGGCGTTCATCGGGCCAGGCGGGGCTGCTAGCGCGAGCCCGAACAGCACGCCGGCAAACGCAGAGACGATGGCCGAGGACATACCGAGTGATCGTGGATTCGCCGGTTAGGCGCGACGCTCCCACTCGGGGCTCATCAGGTGGCTCCGAATGACATCGACCTGTTGCATGGCGGCGGTTGTGTTGAGCGCAACGACCGTCTCATCGGGATCGATATTCCCCTCATCACGAAGAGCAGCAGCACCCGCGACGGATGCACCACCGCCGGTTCCGATCGCAAGCCCATCGTCAGCTGCAACCTGACAGGCGGCCGCAAGGATTTCTGCGTCCGGACGGGTGATTCCCACCCCATCGGTAGCCTCAACGGCGTCGATGGCGGTCTGACCGCCTTCCGGATCGGTCACCTCAAGTCCGCCACAGATCGTATCCGGGGTCTCCCACACCTCGGGTCGGTCGGCCCCGGTCTCAAGCGCACGGGAGATCGGGGCGCACGCCTCTGGCTGGACCAAGGCGACACGCGGGATCGTCTCGATCACACCGAGTCGTTCGAGTTCGTCTGCAGCCTTGGCGATGGCGTATGGGAGTTCACCGTGTCCGGCCGGTGTGACAATGATATCTGGAGCCGTCCACTCAAGGGTTGCGGCTATCTCATAGAAGACGGTCTTGAGCCCATCGTGGCGATACGGCGTCTCGAAGGGACCAAGTCGATACCAGTCCGTCGCCGCCGACTCGAATGCCTCGCGCGTCTCCGGATACCGTCCTTCGACGACATTCATGTCCGCCCCGTGGACGTTAACCATCGCCTGACTGCCGAAGCTCGCTCGGGCTGGGATGTATACATGAGCGCTGAAGCCAGCGCGAGCGGCGTAGGCCGCCGCCGACTGGCCGCCAACCCCGGTTGACGCGAGTCCGACCTCTGTGGCCTCATCGAGGGCACTGACCGCCGCTGCGAAGCCACGGTCGTGAACGGTTCCTGTCGGGGTTTGTCCTTCGTCCTTGATATAGAGGCGGCCGATATCGAGGCGATCAGCCGTCTCGGAGGCATCAACAAGCGGCGTTCCACCCTCGCCCATCGATACCGCGGCAGACCGGGTGGTAGGAAGCACGGCATCGAACGCCCACATTGAGGCGGGGTCCGTGACAGTAAGGGTTGCTGGGTCGATGTCATCGTAAGGATAGATCGGATCAAGCGGCCCGCCACAGGTGTCACACCGAGGTGAATCGGCGGAGGTCTGGGTGTGACCGCACGCGAGACACTCGAATGCGCGCACAGACATACCATGATACCAGCCGTGCCGGGGATTAAGCCCTCCGAAGGTAAACGGTTTGACCGGTCCTCCCCAGAGCAGTCATATGGAACGAATCGTCGTCGTCGGCGCGGGCCCGGCCGGGCTCGTCGCTGCGCGACGACTGGCGACCGCCGGTGCAGATGTCCGCGTCCTTGAGGCGCGGCCAACCGTCGGCGGACGGGTTCGGTCGCGACAGCAAAACGGCTTTACGCTCGATCGGGGATTCCAGGTGCTACAGACGGGCTATCCGGCGGTCAGACAGGAGCTTGACCTGCTCGGTCTCGATCTTCGGCGGTTCGCACCTGGTGCGGTGCTGGCACGACCAGGACATCGGTCGGTGTTATCCGATCCGCTACGGGATCCGGGTGGACTCCTTGGATCAGTGCGCAACCGCGAGATAACCACCGCTGACAAGGCACGCGTACTCGAACTCCGCGCCCGGCTGGCAGGGACCAACAATGAGCGTGTCTTCGAGCAGCCGGACACAACGATCAGTACCTATCTGTATCGTCAGGGATTTTCGGAGGCGTTCGTTGAACGGTTTGCGGCCCCGTTTTATGGTGGCATCACGCTGGACCGCTCGCTGACAACCTCGAAGCGGGTCTTCGAGTACACCTTCGGCGCCCTCGCAACGGGGGCGACAGCACTTCCGGCTGCGGGGATGAGAGCGATCACAGCACAACTTGCCGCCTCCGCGGCCGAAGCCGGTGTCGACATCGCCTGCAGAACGCGTGTCAGCGACATACACGCGGACGAGCACGGGGCGACAATTGAGACACCAACCGATTCAATGACCGCCGATGCTGTCATCGTTGCTACCGATCCGCCGACGGCTGCCGAGCTCACCGGCGTCAAAGCCATCCCAACGGAGGGACGCGGGTGTACGACCCAGTACTATGCATTGCCGCGATCGGTTGCGCCGACGGGGAAGCGGCTCATGCTCAATGTTGCGGACGACGCGCCGAATCACATCGCACCACTCTCACAGGTTGCCCCGGAGTACGCCGAGGGGGATCGAGCACTTCTCTCGGCGACGTTTCTGGGCGAACCGACGGCCGACGCCGACGCCCTCGCCGAGCGCACCCGTCGTGCACTCGCCGCGTGGTATCACGATCGCCAGTTCGACAGTCTTGAGATACTCGCTACCGACCGAATTGGGTTCGCACAGTTCGATCAGCCACCAGGCATCCACGACACCCTTCCAGCAGTTGATTCCCCATCGGGTCGATGTTACCTTGCCGGTGACTATACGCGCTGGTCATCACTACAGGGGGCGCTCGCGAGTGGACAGGACGCGGCGGCCGCCGTCAGGCAGACAGGCGCCCTCGGTCAGGCTCGTGATTGACACGGAGAGGCTGGTCAGAGCATCTCACGAAGCGACGCAAGCGGCGGAAACCAGAGTGTCTCGTCGGCGTCTGGATCCCGGACGATCGGACGAACCGAGGTCATGCGATCAAGGAGCGGTGACGGAAGATCACTGCTTTGGGCATCGTTGAGTGGCGTACCGGGAGCAAGGGTGTTAAACGCCGGAAGGACGAGTCGCGTCGGCGTCGTGCGGTCATCGTAGAGGTAACACGGCCGACGACGGCCCTCAATCACGATCGCCGGGTGGACGTGGCCAAACACGATTCGGGTGATCTCGTCCGTGTCGGAAGGAAATTCGTGCCCGTGAACGACAAGTGTGTCGTCGTTGAGTCGGTGAGAGGATTTCAGTGAAACCGGTGCGATTGATGATAGGATCGTGTCGTGGTTACCCTCAAGAAGAACAGGACGGGCACCGGCGGCATCCGCTGCGTCGATCAGGCGACCGAGCGTATCCTCAACGTGGTCAGGGACGTCACCGAAGGCGTGAACGATATCACCCGCGAGTACGAGTTCGGCCGGGTCGAACCGATCAAGAAGTGCGTCGATCCGGTCGGGTAGGCGCGTTCGTTCGCCGAGTGGTAATTCAACAGGGGCGGCATCATCCCGTCCGAGGTGCAGATCCGCACAGACAAGCGCGTCAGCTGTCGGGAGATACGCCGCCCGATCGGCGAGCTCAACGCGAGCGCTGGGTTCCACCATCGGCCCGTACTGGGGTGCCGAACGCGTCTTCGAGATCATACTCGGAGCCCGTCAGGACGTACAGCACCTCCTCAAGCGGATGAACCGCACCGGGGACGATCCGCACGACCAGGAGGGTGATGCCAAGTAGTGCGACGAGCGAAAGAGACTGAGAGATAAGGTGATGCGACACAAAGTACGAGGCAAGGAGTTCGTCGCTACCGAGGGTCACGGTGAGCGTCTGGAACAGGGGGGCCTCAAACCAGCCAAGGGAAGCGGCGAGTCCAACGAAGACGTTGCGGGCGATGTTGAGCACCCAGATCACGCCGGTGGCAACGAGAAACGCTCGAGCCTTGCGGGACAGTGGCGCGTTCGTCGCCGCGACAAGCCCGCCAAAGATCGAGATGCTCCCGATACCGGTGCATGATAATACAATGTATGTGCTGTATCCGTCGAAGCCAAACATGCTCTGATACCCGTTTGGTGCCTCAACGATTCCTGGGCTGTAACCGAACAGTTGCATCCCCCAGTGTGTCTGAACGGCCACAGTTTCAATCAGCAGCGTCTTGAGCGGTTCGATTGTTGTCGCCGGGAGATACAATACACCCATGAGCCCGACGGCACGCGAGAGCACCAACAGAGAATCTCGCCCCGAGATGAGAAGATACCCGGTATAGAACGAGAGCGGACCGCCGGCGAGGCTCAAGAGGCCCTCAAGCGGGCTGTGAAACTCAAAATAGAAAAACGGGAACATCGCGAGCCAGAAAAGACCGAAAACCCCCCAGCTGATGCCGGCCACCTGCACTGCCTGTGAGCGCCGGTCCGCCGCGTCAAGCGCGACCGAGAGCAAAAACAGCGCAATCGATGTCCAGATCAGCACGTCTCGTCGCTGGATGACCGTATCGAGGACGGACAGTGCTCCCGGGTCCATCGCATACAGTTCAGGATCGGGCAGATATGAACCTGACGACAGCGCAGCGACTTTTTAATGACCGGGGGCGTGGCTAGCGTATGGCCGACGTGTTGGAGAGCCAGCGATCGGCGACCCGGTTTCGCGTTCTCGTTGAGATCGCCGACCGACAGCCGGCGGTGAGCCAGGGCGAGATCGCCGATGCCGTAGGGATCACGAGTCAGGCGGTCAGCGAGTACGTGCAGGATCTCGCCGACGAGGGATTCGTCCGAAAAGAGGGTCGATCACGGTACCGAGTCACGACCGAGGGGGTCGACTGGCTGTTGAGCGAGGCCTCGGAGGTACGACGATACCTCGAGTACGTTACCGGTGACGTTCTCGGGAATGTACGAGAAGACGCTGCGATTGCACTTGCGGACATTAAGCCGGGCGAGACAGTGGCCCTCTCGCTTGTTGACGGACTATTACACGCTGATCCCGACGTGACCGGAGCCGCGACCGGGACAGCAACCCGCGATGCCGCCACAGGGGAAGATGTCGGTGTGACCGACTTCTCTGGGATCATTGACCTTGATCCCGGGGAGGTAGTCGTGCTGCAGGTGCCCGCAATCGGGACGGGCGGGAGCCGGAACGTCGATCCGGAGGTGCTACAAGAGTACTGTGCTGGGAGCGATCTCGTCGTCGCCGCCGGCGTTGAGGCGGTCGTGGCACTCGATCAGGCGGGGATTAAGCCGGCGACCCGGTTCGCCGCCGGCGAGGTGGCCGCGGACGCCGCTGGACGCGGAATCGATGTGACCGTGGTGGCGACAACCGGACTTGTTAGTCGCATTACGGACCCACTCACCGACGCGGAAGTGCCCTACGAGATCGCCAACCCGACCTGACCAGGATCTATCGCTCGTCGCTATCGAGAACGCGAATCTGGTCCCCACGCACGGTAACCGGAATCGGGACCGTCGCCTCGT
>JBKHFN010000103.1:0-5627 GCA_046540195.1 Salinarchaeum sp. | reverse complement strand
CGTGTTTTACCCCCGATGGAACCGCCGTCTGTCTGGGTTCACTTGTCGGTGATCCCCAGGCCGACTCCGGAACCGTCGTTGATCTAACGAGCGTTCTGGTGAATCCCTGACGCCGTCACATTGATACTCATAGCGGCGACACCGCTCCTGCCGAAGCCGACCACGGCTCCACTGGGGTCATAAGTAGATTACTGCTGACGGGATCGGTCGGGACGAATACGATTGTGATCACACCGATCATATCGATGAGGAATGTTCGTCGGCTGATCGACAGCCGGTCCATCTGTGCGGTATCTTGTCAGGCCGTAGCTTGGCTCTTTGGCCAACAACTCGCTTATGCGGCTTGAGCCACAATCAGTCGTATCGATGGCCACACAGTCGCCGGCATCGCTCTCGGTGACGATCGTCGACGGGTACGTTGACGAGCCGGCGAATTTCGGGGTTCCGCCGTATATCTCGACGTACCCGCGGTACGTTGCCGGAGCGCTTGTTGACGCCGGTGTTCCGCGCGAGCAGATTATCTACCGAACGATCGACCAGCTACGCGAGGACCGCACACGCTGGCGTGCGGTCTCCGATGCCGATCTGATGATCTATGTCGGAGGGATGACGGTCCCAGGAGCGTACGTCGGCGGGACGCCGGCCGATCCCGAAGAAGTCCGCGAACTCGCCTGGAGCGCCGACGGCACGAGTCTGATCGGCGGGCCGACCCGCTTCGGGGTCGGCGAGGAGAACGCCGGTCGGGTCGAGACCCGTCGTGACGACCTCGATTTTGATTTCCTCGCAATGGGCGATGTCGAGGCGGCCGCCTACGACCTCGTCGACTCTGGGCTTGAGGGCTTTGCTGATCGGTATCGAACGCTTTCGGAACTCCGTCGGTGGGCTCCAGCCGGCGCGTTCATCATTGAGCAGCATCCGAACCACCCCGAATACCTCGTGTGTGAACTCGAGACGAGCCGCGGCTGTGCCTACCGGTGCTCGTTCTGTACCGAGCCGCTGTATGGCGATCCAACATTTCGCGACCCTGAGGCGGTCATCGCTGAGGTCGACGCGCTCGCCTCACATGAGGGCAAACACTTTCGGATCGGTCGGCAGGCCGACCTGCTTGCCTACGGCGGTGATGGCCGCGCGCCGAATCCGGACGCCATTGAGCGGCTTTATCGGGGCATCCGTGAAACAGCTCCTAATCTTGAGACCCTCCACCTCGATAACATTAATCCCGTAACAATTGTCGAGTATCCCGACCGGGCACGGGCGGCTCTCGAGACGATTGCTCGGTACAACACACCCGGTGACACCGCTGCCTTCGGACTCGAATCGGCTGATCCGCAGGTTCAGGAGGAAAATAACCTGGTCGTCTCTGCCGATGAGTGTTTTGAGGCGGTCAAGATCGTCAATGAGATTGGTGGACATCGACCGGCTCCAGACCGTCTCCCGAAGCTCCTTCCCGGGATCAATTTCGTCCACGGACTCGACGGCGAGCGCCCGGAAACATTCGAATACAACCAGCAGTTTCTCGAGCGGATCATGGCGGCGGATCTGATGGTTCGTCGGGTTAACATCCGACAGGTCATGGCCTTTCCGGGCACGGACATGGCCGAGACGGGAACCGAGATTGCTGATCGCAATCACGACCGGTTTTTATCATACAAGCGCACCGTGCGCGAGACCTTTGACCAACCAATGCTCGAACGCGTGGTTCCCGCAGGAACACGCCTGCCGGACGTCCATCTTGAGTACCACGAGGACGGCCGGACCTTCGGCCGTCAACCGGGGACGTATTCACTGCTCGTCGGGCTTCCAGAGGAGCGCAAACTGGGCCGGACGATTGATGTCACTGTCGTTGACCACGGTTATCGCTCGGTGACGGGAATCCCCGCACCGCTTGATCCCAACGCGGCGTCGATGGCCGAACTCACGGCCATTCCGGGCATTGGTCGCTCTCGAGCCGGCGATATCGTCGTCGGCCGGCCGTACGACGCCCTTGCGGAACTTCCGGTCGAAGCCGACCTTGATCTCGATGCGTTCTTCGCGATTCCGGACGCGCCCCGCGCGTGAGGAGCTACTCGTCGATGACCTCACCGACAGCAAAGTTCGACTTAACGTCACCAATCTCGATTTTCACTCGGTCGCCAATGTCGGTATCGGGAACGATAATCACATATCCGCGCTCGACGCGCGCGATTCCATCCCCTTGCTTCCCGAGATCCTCAATCTCGACGTACCGAACTTCGCCGACCTCAACGGGCGGCTGGGGTTCGCCTGGCGGGTGATCGACCGATTGCTCGGAGTGGTGTGCGCCGGTCTGATTGGCGATCATCGCGACGCGGTAGACATCATCGACATCGACTGCCCCGGCTTCGATCTCGCGACGGGGGATCTCGATGACGTACTGATCATCCACTGCTTCGAGTTCAGCACTGAACAGACAAAGGAGTGAATCTGAGAGTTCCACGATAGACGCCCTCCATGCACGTTTGCACGAGCGGTGGATATAGAACTACCGCCTGACACGGTTGTTGCCCTAGCACTCAGTTCTCGGCGCGGACGTACTCGTGCAGGGCCGCAAGCGCCCGGGTGGCGATTTTCGCCTTGATGTCGGTCCGTGACCCATCGAAGACGTGGTGTTCGACGGTCGCCCAGGAGTCCCCCGACTCCCACGGGCCGGCGTGGGCGATGCCGATGTAGACGGTTCCGACCGGGGTCTCCGGAGTGCCGCCGGTCGGTCCGGCGACGCCGGTGGTGGCAATCGCCCAGTCGGCACCTCCGCGATCGCGCACCCCACGCGCCATCGCCTGTGCGGTCGGTTTACTGACAGCTCCGTGATCATCGAGCACCTCTCGTGGGACCGACAACTCGCGGAGCTTTGAGCCGTAAGCGTACGTGACGACGCCGAGTTCGAAGTAGTCGCTTGCGCCAGGGATATCGGTGATACGTGATCCGATGAGCCCGCCAGTACAGGATTCGGCGACGGCAACCGTCTCCTCACGGTCGCGGAGTGCGTCACCGACACGCGCCTCGATTGTGGTCGTCTCCTCAGACATACACAGGGAGCGTTTCGGTTGGTAACTGAATCAACCTTTTTGCCCTTAGTCGGTCGGATCGATTGGCGTTCCGTCGACCTGCTTCGGTCCCTCGGCGTCGTATACAACCGGGTCGTCGGTCGGGACCGGCTCGTATGCTGCGCGGAGGGAAAGCGCCTGTTCGGCCTCAACGATCGCGCGCCGTTTCAGTGTGCGTGCGAGCGCTTGCGCTCGCTCGTGGCTTATGTCCTCGCCAAGTCCCGGACACTCGCTTGTTTCAACCGTTCCGTCGCGGGGATCGACCCGGAAGGGATACGTCTGACAGATCAACGGTCGATCCTCGTAGATCTGACAGCCCTCCTCGTCGTCGTAGAATACGCAGTCACCGCAGTCATCGACCTGCAGTGCCCACTCGAAGGTCTCGCCCGCCTTTAGTCCGTACGGCATCGGTCGGGCGATAGCCGACCATTCGCCGTCGATTGCACGGACCTCGTCGGGAAAAATCGTCGCCGTATGTGGCTCATCCGTCTCGGCCGTACAACAGGCACCACACCGCTGACAGGCGAAGCCGATCGACTCGATCGCTCTTGCGATCGCCTCGACATCGAGGCCGCGGGCTGCTGTGAGCTCCGCCTCAAGATCCATACTGTCGTTGTGGTGTCTGTCCGCATAAGACCGCCGTTCGGCGGCGTGTGCGACGAAAACGCTTTTCGGTCCGGGGTCGGAAGCCAGAGGTATGGCAGACGACAACGCCGAGGAGTCGTCCGACACTCCCAACGACGATGCCGAAGCATCTGACGAGAAGTCCTTCCGCGAGCGGGTTGAGGAGATCCGCCAGCAACGATCAGAGGGCGGTGAAGAGGACCGAGAAGAGCGCATGGAAGAGATGATGGGCGGCGGTCCGGGTGCCGGTGGTATGGGGGGCAACCCCTTCGCTCAGATGATGGGCGGCATGATGGGTGGCGGTCCCAGCGGCGGCCCGGGCGGTGCTGGCGGCGACGAGGTTGGCAACGAGGAACTCGTTCGTGAAGTCCGACAGCTTCGCGACGAGGTCCGCGATGTCACTCGCCAACTCCAGCGCATTGCCGACGAACTTGAGGACTGAGCCCCCCTGCCCGACTGTCCAGTAGGGCATGTCCGATATCGCTGCAGAACGGATTGACCGCCTTGAGTCGCTCGCGGCGACAGCCGCTGCCGAGGACGACCGGGACCTTGCCCGGTATTATGTCCGTCTCGCCAAGCGGATCGCCGAGCGCAACCGCCTTTCGCTTCCCCGATCGTTTAAACGCCGCACGTGTGATGCCTGTGATCTGTACCTTCTACCGGGAACGACCGCCCGGGTGCGACTTAATGACGGTGTCGTCGTGACGACCTGCGCCTGTGGGGCGATTGATCGGTATCCCTATGACGATTGACTGGTCCAATACCGCTGTTCACCGTTATTAGGGTCCTCAATCTGCCGGAGAGTCGGAGACGTTAGCCGTCTCGTCAATCACGTACTGCTGGCCAACCATCGGATCAAGCAGCCGGTCGACCGGTGCGCGATCGTCTCGTAACAGCGGTACGTCATCAGAAACACCCCGATGATGCTCCCCCATGTGTAGATACTACTACCGAACTCGGGAGCGATCATCCGTCCGGCGAGAATCTCAAGCCCCATGCTCGCCACCCCAGAGACGAAGACGGCTACCTCGGGCCCGGTGGGGCTCCGTAATGATCGGGACACGCCGAGTGGCTGTCGTAGGGACAGGCAGGAAATAACCGTTGTCGTCGACGCCGTCTGCTACAGCACCGCAGCGACGCTCTCAAAGGCCTGTTTGGTCGCTCCCCTGTTGTGGCCTGCTTGATCGCCGTGTCGTAGCCACAGCATGAGTTTCGGCGGCTGTACAGAACAGCTGCTGTCACTCATGTACGCAGCATATCGCAAAAAAGCCGCATCACAGTCGGCTGTGAGGCGGTCAAGCCGGTTGGAACGTGCGTCCCAGTCGGCTTACAGCCGAACGACGTTCGTCGCTCGGGGCCCCTTCGGGGCCTGTTCGATGTCGAATTCGAGCTCGGTGCCCTCAGTCAGATCCTCACCGCCAACATCCTCCATGTGGAAGAACACATCCTCCTCGGAGTCCGCCGTCGAGATGAATCCGTAGCCGCCAGTGTCGTTGAAGAAATCAACTTCGCCAGTTGGCATTGTGTATCGAGAGATGCGGCCCACGGTGATAACAGTTCCGAATCTGTCATCCGGGACACTGGTTCACGTCCACACTCGTTCGGTTGTCCCCGGTACCTGGTACACGGCTGTCAGTCACCGGTTGCATACACCCACCGTCATACGGCTGTCTGACGCCGTTTTATGCTGAACTAGCCCTAGTGTATGCGTAGGCATGTCCCCCCGCCACCGGGAGTTCGAGCACATCCGCTCGATCCTGGAGGATGCCGACGAACCCCTCACCGCCCGCGAGATCGTCGAGGCACTTGATGCCGAGGCCGGCGTGGACAGTCCCCACCGCGTCGCCACGGTACTCGGAAGCCGCGCCGAGTACGACGAGATTGACGTGATCCAGGATCAGCCGTATCGCTACCGACTGTAGTTGCCGATGCGGTTGGCCC
>JBKHFN010000102.1:0-5629 GCA_046540195.1 Salinarchaeum sp. | reverse complement strand
CACCCTCCACGAGCGAACCCGTCAGGGTGAGCGAAGTAGGGTGGGGTAGTTGACTTGTCGTTTCTGGGCGTGGAGATCACCCGATTGTGACTGTTGCTGTTCCGATCTGAGTCCCGTTAACGGTTAGCTCGACCTC
The DNA here is from genome assembly GCA_046540195.1 of Salinarchaeum sp. Classification (GTDB taxonomy): domain Archaea; phylum Halobacteriota; class Halobacteria; order Halobacteriales; family Salinarchaeaceae; genus CAZFMU01. The sequence goes on along the minus strand of JBKHFN010000102.1, from coordinate 5,493 downwards.
GTACTCGCCAGATTCGTCGGGGTTGTCAACGGCGGGATACTCAACTAGCACAGCATCGTTTTCGGGGAAGGTATAGTCCGAGTCAACCTCAATTGTGAATGAAAAGTCGTTGTTGTTGATGCCGCTGATCGCGTCCGTACCGAACTCCTCATCGGCTGTCCCGTCACCAGTGGTGTCAACGCCGAGGAAAATTTCTTCGTGCTGTGCAGACTGGACGGTGAAGTGATCTCGGGGGTAGGTTGCCCCGACAGACTCCAGTTGTGCCCCAGCGATTTCCTCACCAACGACGAGGCGGCGAGACTGATCAGAGCGAGCGCCAGGACTCCCATCCGAAAGGTCAATGTCGGTCTCGTTGTTAGCGGCTTCGTCGTTATCGGTGTCACCTGACGAGCATCCAGCCAGTCCGGCTGTGATAGCTGCTGCAGCACCTGCAAGGACGTGTCGTCGATTCACACAAAAACGTGCCATGGAACACGGAAAATCCTGGCGAAATGGTCTACCACCCGGTGTTTCGGTCACCCAAACTGCTCGGCATCACTCAGGCAGCGTTGATGACCGGCGTTTAACGACCCGTTCAAAGTTCGCGAGAACGCGATCGGCGGTTACTGCAGCGAAGGTGTGCTCGTTGCGCTCCCAGTCGACATCTGATCTGATACGATCTTCGTGCTTAGCGGTGAGTTCCGGATGAAACTGGACCGTCCACAGCGGCGCACGTCGGTGCCGGGTCGCGAATACACTGGTATGAGGAGCCGAGGCGATCACCGCAAGGTCGTCGCCTGGGTCTGTGACGACATCACCGTGGAGACACACGACAGGTGTGTTGACACCGACAAATAGCGGATCGGCATCCAAAGACGCCTCAACGAGTTCTGTCGTCATTCCAATGTGTTCGACCGTCCCATCTAGGGCCGCGTTGATCAGCTGGTGACCGAAACAGACCCCGAGCGTCGGGATCTCACGAGCCACAAGTTCTCGAACGAGTGCCTGCTGGTCGGTGATCCAGTCGTGTCGGTCGACCTCATAGACGCCGACAGACGAACCGCTAAGGACAACGCCATCGGCTTGATCAAGTGGCACCCGGTCGCCAGCAGGATATTTGACCTCCTCAGCGCCGGTAATCGCTGCGACGAGAGCGTCATTATGATACTTGCGTTCAGACAGGACTTCATTTCTGACCACATATATTGTCGGCTGTACCATGGTTGTTTGTTAATATTCTGAGTAACTCATACAAGAAATGCTACATTCCGACAATACCTGCATGAATGTTAACTCATTGTAGCAGAGACTCGACACCCCACGCGTGCGGTCGTGTGGGTGGGCTCACCGTGAAGGGGTCAGTTCACCAAGTCGAGTGGGCAGGTCCAAGTTGACTCCGACCCGATCACACAGATCCCAGATCGTGCCGCGTTGCTTGAGATGACCGGAACATCGAATGCCGCCTCCAGGGACGGGAGCGCCGGGAGCGATCGATAGTTTGTACACGAGATGAACAGCGCGTCTGCTTCCGGGGCGGCGGACAGAACGGACCGACCGTGCTGTTCGGCATCATCGGCGTCCAGCGCTCCGATCGCATCGTTTGCCACAAGGCCCCGGCCGTCGATCGTGATGACCTCAAAGCCATTTGCAGTAAGGTACTCGTGCTCAAGCCGATCCAGTTCCGCCGTATAGGGGGTCGCAACGGCCACCCGTTCGACATCACAGGCGTTCAGCGCCCGGACAACAGACAGTGCCGTCGCGACCGCCGGGGCGTCGGCGGCGTCAGACAACCGAGACTCAAGTTGTGCATCGAACCCTGAGCCGTGGATCAGGCTCCCGGTGGTACAACTGTAGGCAACGCCGTCAACCGAGGCGTGCAAGAGCAGTGAGGCAGCGCGTTCGGCACCGTCGGCCATTGCATCAAGGTCCTCGGTCGTGACGTCCTCAAGTGGCATCCGCGCGGCATGAACCGTATGCTCATCCGAAAGTATCGCCCGGAATGCCGGCTCGACGGTCGTATTTGAGGAGGGAACAACGAGGCCAAGGCGGGTCATTGGTCGTCCACCTTCTCGTCCGCTCGGTCGCGCTCGCGTGCATCGATGTCGCGATCGGCCGGATCACCGTGTCCGCCGCCCCCGGGTGTGTGGATCGACACGGTCGTCCCCGCCTCGACATCGAGAGAAGTTTTCGCGGGCACCGCTTTTCCGTTGACGAGGTTTCGTCCAGTCGCCCCGTCTTCACCGCCATCGATCCCCGTCGGTGCCGTCCGCCGGCGTTCCGTCAGCAGCGAAACGGTGGCATCGGTTTCGACGGTAACGGTACGTTCGAGTCCCAGGCCGCCCCGATATCGGCCATCGCCGCCACTCGAGGCCCGTAGTGCGTATCGATTGACGCGAAGAGGATACTCGGTCTCCAGCGCCTCGACAGGCGTATTGAGAGTGTTGGTCATGCCAACCTGAACTCCGTCCATCCCGTCCTTGTCGGGACGAGCTCCAAAGCCACCACCGATCGTCTCGTAGTAGGTGAAATCGCCGCTACGATCGCCGATGATGAGGTTATTCATCGTTCCCTGACTGCCGGCCGGCACTGCGTCTGGCACCGCTTTCGCGAGTGCTGCAAGCACCACATCCATGACGCGCTGGCTCGTCTCGACGTTCCCACCAACGACGGCCGCTGGTGGTCGTGGATTGAGGACCGACCCCTCGGGGGCAGACACTGACACGGGATCGTAACAGCCCTGATTTGGTGGGATTGCCGGATCGGTGATCGCCCGCACAACGAAGTAGACCGCACTCTTGGCGACGGACAGCGGCGCATTTACGTTGCCGGCAACCTGGTCGGCGGTCCCCGCAAAGTCGACATCAATCGAGGCACCATCGACAGTGACAGTCACCGCGATCGGGATATCGTCATCGGTCACCCCATCGCCTTCGAGCATGTCCTGTGCTCGATACGTGCCGTCCGGAAGGGTCGCGAGTTCGGCTTCGACGCGCTTGCGTGAATACGCGATGACGGCGTCGAATGCGTCAATCAGCGTCGATCCGTGTTCGGCGAGCAACGCACCGACCCGCTCCTCGGCCCGGTCGTTGGCGGCGCGCTGAGCCCGGAGATCCGCTTTGCGCTCGTCTGGGGTCCGCACGTTGGCTCGGAGCAACTCGTAGACCGCTTCGTTCCGCTCGCCACTGTCAACGAGTCTGATGGCCGGCAGCCGGAACCCTTCTTCGTACACTTCCTGTGCGCCCGGGGGCATACTCCCCGGTGCACTACCGCCCACGTCTGCGTGGTGGGCTCGCGATACGGCGAATCCAATCACCTCGCCGTTGGGGGCGACTGGTGAGACGAGCGTGATGTCAGGGAGGTGTGTCCCCCCCGCAAACGGATCATTGACAATGAAGACGTCGCCGGGGGCCGGGTCTTGTTGCAACACAGCGTCAACCGCGTCGGGCATCGCCCCGAGATGCACCGGGATATGTTCGGCCTGGGCAATCATCCGCCCCGACGCATCGAAGAGTGCTGTCGAGCAGTCCTGGCGCTCCTTGATGTTCGGCGAGTAGGCTCCACGGATGAGGACGTGCCCCATCTCGGTCGCGATGCTCTCGAGTTTGTTCCGGAGAATCTCTAGGGTTACCGGGTCGACCTCGGCTGAGTCATCGGCCGGTATCTCATGATCATCATGCATGGGTATTCACCTCGCCGATCAGTGCGCCGTCTTCACGCACGCGCACGGTCCATTCAGGCGGGACAACCGTCGTGCTCTCGTCGCCTTCAACGATTGCGGGTCCGGTGATCGATGTCGTCGGGGACAGCCGCTGGCGCTCGTAAACCGGCGTGTCGTATATGCCATCGGAGAACACTGCCTCGCGGGTTCCGGGTTGTACATCCTCACGACCGGTGTACGTGACCGGCGGCGCGTCCCGGGACACCGTGGCTCTTGCCCGGCAGTTTACCAGTTCGATAGGCTCGTCCGCGCGATAGCCGTAGGCTGACTCGTGTACCGCCGCGAACCGACGGCCGGCGTCGGCGGCGTCGAACGGACGTTCAATGTCGACGGTCAGTTCGAAGCTCTGTCCGGCGTACCTGAGATCCGCAGCGTAGTTGATGGTCGCGTCGCTCCGGTCGCTGACCTCCTCAAGCAGTTGGTCGGTCAGTTCATCGTAGATGGCATCAACGCGATCGGGGTCAACCGCAGTGAGTGAGCGCTGGTAGGTCCGGACGGCGTTGCGCTTCTCATCAGCCGCCAGCAGACCGTATGCGGAGAGCACGCCGGAGGCGCGTGGAATTACCACCCGTTCGATATCGAGATTCTCGGCGATTGACATGGCATGCATCGGTCCGGCCCCACCGAACGCGACGAGAGTGAACTTTCGCGGATCGTACCCGCGTTCGACGGTCACCGAGCGGATCGCCCGGGTCATATTGGCGTTGGCAACGCGATAGACGCCTCGGGCCGTTTCGAGCGCGCCGTCCATCCCTGCCTCATCGGCGAGGGCAGCGAGAACGTCGTGTGCGGCCTCCTGATCAAGCGATAGTTCACCACCGAGGCTGGTGCTCGCACCGATATAGCCCAACACAAGGTTTGCGTCCGTAACGGTTGGCGCTGTTCCACCCTTGCCGTAGCAGGCGGGACCGGGGTCTGCACCGGCCGAGCGCGGACCGATCCGGAGTGCGCCACCCGCGTCAATCCACGCGATCGATCCACCGCCGGCGCCGACCGTCTCGATGTCGACCATCGGCGTGCTGATTGGCCGCTCGTTGATCGTTCCCTCGGTCGTCTGTTCAACGGTGCCATCCCGGACAAGACTGACATCACTAGAGGTGCCTCCCATGTCGAAGGTGACCAGCCCATCCGGCACATCGGCACCAGCGGTCGCCATCGCGTTTGCGCCGACAACGCCAGCGGCCGGCCCTGAGAGGACCGTCGTCACGGCGTTTCGTCTGACGGTGTCGGCGTCGGTGATACCGCCGTTGGCCTGCATGATCCGTGGCTGTGGAACGCCCAGGTCGCGGGCACGCTCGGTGAGGTGGCTCACATACCGGTCAATTGCTGGCCGGACGTAGGCGTCAACGACCGTCGTTGAGGTTCGTTCGTACTCGCGGAACTCCGCGAGCACCTCGTGTGAGGCCGAGACTGGGACGTCGAGTTCGTCCCGGAGAACGGCGGCCACCCGCTGTTCGTTTTCGGGATGTGCATAGGCGTGTAGCAACACGATGGCGACGGCCTCGACATCCAGCTCGCGAAGGTCGGCGGCAATTGATCGCACCGCGTCCGTATCGACGGGCTGTTCGATCCCCTCGGGAGTTGCCCGTTCAGCAACCTCAAAGCGCCGCCGTCTGGGGACCAGCGGTGCCGGTTTCTCGGCGTCAAGATCATACAGCGACGGTCGATCCTGACGGCCGATTTCCAGGACGTCACGGAATCCCTCGGTTGTGACGAGTGCCGTCGTTGCGCCCTCCTCCTCAAGCAGGGCGTTGACAGAGACGGTCATTGCATGCGAGAACTCGTCGATCTGGGTA
>JBKHFN010000101.1:0-5649 GCA_046540195.1 Salinarchaeum sp. | reverse complement strand
AGTTTGAGGGACTCGCGGAGCGCCCACCCGGCACGGAGATCGACATTCTAGTCCGACCGGACGATGTGACAGCACGGACCGTTTCCGCCGGTCAGGCAGACGGCCACATCAGCTATCGGCGCTACCGTGGTCCGATGGTGCAATACCGTGTCCGACTTGCGGATGGCACAGTCGTTGAGTGTCTCCACAATCACACCAGTGATCTTGCGCTTGAGGCGCCCGTTGCCGTCGAGATCGACACCGACCATCGGCTGTGGTGGTTCCCCCGCGAGTGATCTGCCCTCCGGATTCCACCGTGTCAGGAGGTACCGCGGTGGAAACAAGCCTTAACTGCCGAACGCTCCTAAGCCGATGTAACATGCACAAAGACGAGTTATTGCAACTGCACGAACAGATGGTGACGATCATGAACCACTTCCGCGAGCGCGAGGATGTCGATCCGTCGCTGTTTGAACCCTACGAGGAACTTGAGGTTGATCCCTCTCACGTCCACAAGTCGAAAAACGAACACAAACACGCCGTCTTCGTCTTGGGGAATGCTCTTGCCAATGCCATGAGTGAGGACGAGTTCTCTTCGGCCGGCCGAATCGGCAAACGTATGCAGGAGTTGGCCGAGGACACGGAGCAGAAAATCTGACCGGTCGGAAGGTATTTGAACTGGATCCGACTGGTCCCGATAAGATATGAGCGATCGCATCGCGAGTCGGATTGATGACTGGTCGACACGACCGGTTTCTGACGGACATCGCGGACTCCACCAGCTTGCCGATGACTCCTTTACAGGTGCGATCGACGCGTCGGCACTCGATATTACGGTGGTGATGCTTAACGGTCGGGTGATCGGCGTGTTTGGCGGCGCTCTTGATACGCTTGAGGGAGCCGCGTTGACGGCCTACGAGGCCCCTCACCCAGCGCTGCCGTTGTTGTGGGTCATGCGTGCCGACGCCGGAAGTCCTCGTGCACAGTACTATACCGAGGAGACGCCTCTCTCGGAGGTCGATGACACGCTTTCTTCTGGAGGATTCACCGGATTTATCGAACTCAGCGAGAATGTCCTGAGCGGCGACTACTATCAGCTCTATTACGGTGGACGCTCTTTGAGTGTCGCGTTTGTCGGACAGGCCGAACAGGTATTGACCGACGAGGAGGCGTTCAATCGCGCCGCCGATGAGGTGGGCATCTACGAGGTATACGACGCATCGGTGTCGGTCCAGGAACTCCCAGAGCGGCCGCCGGATCCGGAGCCGACAGCCGAATCCGAGCCTCGGTCGATGGCGTCGGGCGATTCGCCCGACGCGTCTTCGACGGATGAGACGACCTCTGCTCCCGACACGACGCCGACCGCGGAGTCACCCTCCTCTCCGACATCCGGTGCCAACAGTGGGCTCTCAGCACCGGACCCATCGGCCGATGTCCCCGTTGATGGTGTCGAGGTCACCACCAGCACGGATGCCGTCGCTCCATCGGCCGTCTCCGACGCCGAGTACGACCAACTGCAAGCCGAGCGTGACGAACTCCAGACGACTGTTACGGAACTGCGTCAGACCAATGCCGAACTGCGCGAGCGGATCGCCGAGCTTGAGGCCCGGCTCGAAGCGGCCCCGACTGCGGACCCGCCGGATACCGAGCTCACCCCGCAGTCCGCACTCGCACAGACGAACCTCTTTGTCCGATACGACTCGAAGGGTGAACCGACCCTTGGAGACGTGCTTCACGACCCAGTGGATCGGATGGAACTAGAGGCGAATCTCCGACTCGAACACAGCACACAGTTCGATGCCGCGAACGCGACCGTCGGCGGCGAGCCGTTTCGTGCGTTTCTTGAGGGTACACTTGAGTTCCGGTTTGCCGAGTGGCTTCTCCAGACGCTCGTTCACGAGATCAAGGAGACAAACAACGAGGACGGACTACGTGACCTCTACCGGCTGATCCCAGAGATCGACCGGATCCAGTTCTACGGTGAAGTCACACTTGGCTCCAACGATACAGAGACTGAGGCCGGATCGATGCCGTTCGACGTGATCGCTCGCGGGCAGATGGGCGATCCGCTACTGGTCGCAACAATCGAAACATCGAACGACCCCGTTACTGAGCCGACGATCGCCGATCTCCACGAGTCGACCGCCGCGGCTGTCCGTAGTCACCCATCGATCGGAGCTGCCTTCGCTGTGACGGCGAGTTTCTTCGAGCCGGAGGCATTACAAGCCACCGCGGAACTGACCGGAAGCGGCCTCCTCAGCTTCGACGCGCGGCGGAGTCACGTCAAGGTCACGCGGACGGAAGGATATCATCTCTGTCTTGTCGAGGTCCGCGGACAGCGCCACCACCTCGCGGTGCCCGAACTGTGAGGATCCAAAAGACGTGATAAGAAGCGAGAGAACGGACAGACCGGACTGCTCAGCCTTCGACCTCGGCCGCCTGCTCGAGTTTCATGTCTGAGAGCGTCTCGACCGTTTCGTCGATTTTTTCGTCAAGTTCGTCGATGAACTCGGCCGTGTGCTCGGTGGTAATCGCGCCCTGACTAGAGGGTTCGATGAGGTTCTCCTCTTCGAGGACACGCAGGGAGTAGCGGACCTTGTGATGGGGATACCCTGTCTCGTTCGACATCTTGACGATGCCGATTGGCTCGTTCTCGATGACCATTCGGAGGACCTCGAGGTGGCGCTCCAGCATGTCGACTTCCTTCTCAAGTCTGTCTATCATGGCATTTGTTAACTTGTCGTGACAGGGTTTAAAGGTTGCGTACGACCGTCACGCCGGCGGACAACCGTGTGAACAGGTATCGAAGTGGGTGGCTTAACCGTTCCGATCGGACGGGTCGGGGGAGGGATCGAAATCCCTTTTTCTGGTGGGAGAGGTGACTGAGGTACATGATCGCCACCATCGTCGGAGCGCAGCTCGGCGACGAGGGGAAGGGCGGGATCGTCGACCTCTACAGCGACGATGCCGACATCGTCGCACGGTACCAGGGCGGCGACAATGCCGGTCACACGGTCGTTGAAGACGGCGAGGAGTTCAAACTCTCGCTGGTGCCGAGCGGCGCGATCCAGGGGAAAGTCGGTGTACTCGGGAACGGGTGCGTCGTGAATCTCCGGACCTTCTTCGACGAACTTGACGCGCTTGAGGCGCGCGGGCTTGACCCAGATGTCAAGATTGCCCGTCGGGCCCACGTCATTCTGCCGTACCACCGCGTGCTCGACAGTCTCGAAGAGGATGCCAAAAGCAGTGATGACCTTGACGCCGGAACGACCGGCCGCGGGATTGGCCCAACCTATGAAGACAAGGCCGGCCGCCGCGGCATTCGCGTCGGGGATCTGCTTGATCGGTCGGTCTTGGCCGACCGTCTGGAATACGTCGTTGCACAAAAGCGCGCGCTTCTTGAATCGGTCTATGGCGTCGAAGTGTCTGACCTTGAGGTGTCGATTGACGGGATCGACCCCCAGCGGGCCTTCGATGTTGACGCACTGCTTGAGGAATACGCCGAGTACGGCGAGCGGCTGCAGGCCGAAAACCGGACCGTCGACGCCGGCACCTTCCTTGCAGATCAAGACGATAGCGGCGCCAATCTGCTGCTTGAGGGCGCCCAGGGAACAGCCCTCGATATCGACCACGGGATCTATCCCTACGTCACTTCCTCGAATCCGACGGCCGGCTACGCGTCGACCGGCACCGGTCTCGGCGTGACTCGCGTCGGTCGTGGTGAGGTTATCGGCGTTATCAAGGCGTATCTCTCGCGGGTCGGGACCGGACCGCTCCCGACCGAGTTGGGCGATCTTGACAGCGCCGACGGCGAGCCGACCAGCGAGGCCGATCGGATCGCCCACTACATCCGTGAGCGCGGCGGCGAATACGGGACCGTCACCGGACGTCCCCGACGCGTCGGCTGGATCGACGTGCCGATGCTCCGCCACGCCGTCCGAGTTAACGGAATCACCGGCCTGGCAATCAATCACCTCGATACACTCGGTGGCCTCGATACAATCAAAGCCTGTCACACCTATACGCTCGATGGCGAGACCCGGACGGTCATGCCGACGACGACCGAACGCTGGGGGCAGTATGACCCCTCCTACCGGACCTTCGACGGCTGGCCGGAGGCCGACTGGGAGACAATCGCGTCGGAGGGATATGAGGCTCTCCCGGAGAACGCCAAAACCTACGTCGAGTACCTCGCTACCGAGCTGGACGTCCCGATCTATGCGCTTGGGGTCGGCGCCGACCGCGACGCGACGATTATTCGACGTGCCCCATTCAAGTAACCGTCAGCTCAAGCGCAGCCGCAAGTAAGACATAAGCCATCGGCCACCTTCACCCTGCATATGAAGGAATCTACGCTCGAAATCCTCCGGTGTCCCATCGACAAAAGCGAGCTTGAGCTTGAGGTTGAAGAACGCGACGACGATGAGATTCTAGAGGGAACACTGATTTGTGCTGAATGTGGGGAGCGCTACCCCATTGAGGATGGTATCGCGAACCTTCTGCCTCCGGACATGCGCGAGGAAGCACCTGCGTGAGTGCTGTCGGGGAGAAGCTTTTTTCGACCCTCCCGTCTACAGCCCGAACGTGGACGAGTTGGTCGTCGACTTCAACGATCGCGGGATGGACTCGATCAACCCCGCGACTGCCCATTTCGAGGCCGACGGAGCCTTTCGTCTTCGTCTGCGCACGCACGACCGACCGGCACGCGTACATCTCCGACTCGATGATGCTCTTGCGGCCATCGCGAGTCTTCCGGACCGTCACTACCTCGTGACCCCCGACGAACCGACGGTGGTGCCGGTTCATGTCCCCGATGGTCAGGTCGGACGCGGGCGGATTACCATCGAGACCAGCTATGGGACTGAATCGACGACAGTCGGTGTCGAGGTCGACCCCGAGTTCGGTGACGACCCGAATCCGCCCCCGATGTCCGATCAGCCTCCCGAGTCGGACTCGTCAAGCGGCGTTAGCCTCTCGTTCGACCCGGGTATTCTTGCGATTCTCGCTTTGGCGATTCCGGCGCTCCTTGCGGTCGGTCTTGTGCTCCAGGCTTTCGGCCGCCAACCGGTTGTCATCGTCGGCTCCGGGGTAGTTATCACGACAATCCTCCTCGGTGTCGGGTACCTGTTCGCTGTACCGCGCGGCCGATAGAACCGCAACGACTATCGACAGGACTGTTCAGAGCAGTCGCATGGCTGACGACTCGATTGCCGACCGCACGCGTCGCGCTCTCCGGGAGCAGCCCTTCCTCCACGAGGCGCTTCGGGCAGGGGTACTCAACCACCGGGCGGCTGCCCGCACACTTGATGTGACCGGCGACACTGATGCGATCGCGACTGCCCTGCGACGATACGGCAAGGGCCTATCAAGCGAATCACCGCCCAGTGTAACGGTCCGGATGCGCCGCAATGTCTCGATCGCGACGGACGCTGCCGACCTGGGGCTCCTCACTGTCGGCTCAACGACAATCCAAGATGACGGTGCCGGCGACGCAACGGCTCTGTTGTTGCGCGGTGCTGACGCTCGGACCCTCGCTCGTGCAACTCTTCGTCTTACCCTTGAGGACATCATGCCTCTTGCGGCCGGCATCGCTGAGGACATGGCGATCCTCGCTGTCCAAGCCGATGCAGGTACTACCGCGCTGCGTGCGGTTGAATCGATCAGTTGAGT
>JBKHFN010000100.1:0-5714 GCA_046540195.1 Salinarchaeum sp. | reverse complement strand
AGACCGGGCTGTCGATGGCGTTCGATTTACCGACTCAGATGGGCTATGACTCGACGGATTCGATGGCCGCCGGCGAGGTTGGTCGCTCTGGTGTCGCGATCGACACGCTTGATGACATGCGCCGGGTCTTCGAGGGGATCCCACTAGATGAGGTCTCAACGAGTATGACCATCAACGCTCCGGCGTCGATTCTGCTGGCGATGTACATCGCGGTCGCCGACGAGCAGGGGGTTGACCGGGCGGACCTCCGCGGGACCATCCAGAATGACGTGCTCAAGGAGTATATTGCACGGAACACACACATCTACCCACCGGAACCGTCGATGCGGATCGTGACCGACGTCTTCGCGTTCTGTGCCGAGGAGACGCCGAACTTTAACACCATCTCCGTCTCGGGATATCACATCCGCGAGGCCGGGGCGACCGCCGCCCAAGAGTTGGCCTTCACGCTCGGAAACGGCATCGCCTACGTCGAGGCGGCTATCGAATCCGGACTTGATATCGATACCTTCGCGCCACAGTTGTCGTTTTTCTTCGCCGCCCACAACAACATCCTTGAGGAGGTTGCCAAGTTCCGGGCGGCCCGTCGACTGTGGTACTCGATCATTGAGGAGCGTTTCGGTGCCGAGCGTGAGGCCTCAAAGCAACTGAAGTTCCACGTCCAGACTGCGGGATCGACACTCACCGCTCAGCAGATCGAGAACAACATCGTCCGCGTGGCCTACCAGGCACTCGCGGCGGTACTCGGTGGTGCTCAGAGTCTTCACACCAACGGCAAGGACGAGGCGCTGTCGATTCCGACCGAAGAGTCTGTCCGGACGGCGCTTCGCACCCAGCAGATCCTCGCCCACGAATCCGGAGCCGCCGACACGATTGATCCACTCGGTGGCTCCTATGCAATCGAGGCCCTTACCGATGAACTTGAGGACGAGGCCCGAGACATTCTCGAATCCGTCGACGCCCGTGGTGGGATGGTTCAGGCAATCGACGACGGCTGGGTCAAACGGCGGATTCAGGATGTGGCGTTCCAGCGCCAACAGGAGATTGAGTCCGGCGAACGCATCATCGTCGGTGTCAACGAGTTCGAGGTTGAGGAGTCCGACCCTGACATGGATCTTGAAGAGGTTACTGAGGAAGAAGAGCAGCACCAGCGCGAGCGGCTTGAGGCGGTCCGTGACCGGCGTGACGACGCGGCCGTTGAGGACGCACTTGCGTCCGTCCGGCATGCCGCTCGGTCCGGCGAGAATCTGATGCCGCCGATCATCGCCGCCGTCAAAGCGCTTGCAACGGTCGGTGAAATCAGCGACGCGATGCGTGACGTCTTCGGCGAGCACCGCGATGGTGCGCTATAGCCGTTCAGACCGACACGGTCATTGACCCGCGTCGTTCACCGTCGATATGCAGATTGATCACGTTGGCGTAGCGACCGACGAGGCGGCGGCGCTCGCGACCCAGTACGCCGAACTGTTCGCCACCGAGATTGCTCACGAAGAGGTTCGCGACGGGATGGACATCTACTTCCTGCCGGTCGGCGAGACGTACTTTGAGTTCCTCGAACCACTTGATGACGGCCCGATTGCTGATTTTCTCGATCGTGAAGGCCCCGGACTCCACCACGTCGCTGTTACGGTCGACTCGGCGGTCGATGCGCTTGATCGAGCTCGTGCGCTGGGTATCGAGCCGATTGACGACCAGCCTCGTCCCGGCGCATGGGGACATGATGTCGCGTTTCTCCATCCGCGGGATACGGGAAGTGTCTTGCTTGAGTTTGTCGGATACTGATATCGTACCGCTGGCCGTCTATCGTTTGGGGTGGGCCCACCGACGGCAATACCGACTCTTTTTGGAGAGTGATTCCATACTGCGGATAGACAAATGACCGCGGACTCGCACACCTACGATATCGTCGTCGTCGGGGCCGGTACGGCCGGCACGTTCGCCGCTGTGACGGCCGCCCAGGCCGGGGTCGATGTCGTCATGCTCGAACGGAAATCGGAGTCCGAGGCTGGCCACATCGCCTGTGGTGACGCGATCAAGGGTGCAGAGACATTCCCCGATGTCATCGATCGGGAGCACCTCAGAGCGGAGGCCTTTTCGAATCCGAACATCACGCGCGCGGTCTTTGGCAATCCTGACAGTCAAGAGGCGATTGATATTCCATTCGGCGAGGACAAATCAGGGGTTGTTCTTGATCGCAAACGCTACGGTGAGGTGCTCATCGAGGAGGCCGACCGTGCTGGAACCGATGTCCACTACAACACCGTCGTGACGGATGTGATTCAAGAGGGTCAACGCGTCACAGGGGTCCGTGCTCAGCAGGCGGGTGAACCGGTGACCTACGAAGCCGAGGTGGTCATCGACGCCACCGGGGCCTTCTCGGTTTTACAGGACAGCGCTGACCTTACCGGCACCACCTTCGATACCGCGGTCAACTTCCGGCAGTACTGTTCGGCCTACCGCGAGGTCATTGAAGTCGACGAGCCGGTCGAATACGACGATGCAATCGTCTTTAAGCCGACTGAAGAGCTTGGCTATCTGTGGTACTTCCCGCGATCGCCCACGGAGATCAATGTCGGTCTGGGCTTCCAGATGACTGAAGACCCGATGGAGCTTGTCGATGTCCTCCGGGCGGATCTTGAGGCGCGTCCGGAGTTTAAGAATGCTCGCGTTGTCGATAAACTCGGAGCCGCCCTTCCGACCCGCCGACCCTATGATTCGGCGGTGGCTCCCGGATTCATTGCTGCAGGCGACGCTGCCGCCCATGTAAATCCCACGACCGGCGGTGGAATTCCCGGTGCCGCAAAGGCGGGCACCTGGGCAGCGGAGTACGCCGTTGAGGCCATTGCCGATGGTGGACCGACCGAGGAAGCTCTCTGGGGGTACAACCGCGATGTCATGACCGACTTCGGCAAGCGGTTCGCAGCGATGGACCTGTATAATATCTGGGGCACCGCCCACGACATCGATGAACTCGTTGATGTCGTCACCGCGGTTCCAGGTCAGCAACTCGTTGATGCCGTCGGTCGAAGCGGCACTGCGTCAATGGGTCCGTTGTTGAAACTCCGGACGCTGTTTGAGACCTTCGGCCACTGGGGGCTGTTGTACGAACTCTATCAGATCCACGAGATTGCCAATGATCTCAAGGCCGTCTACGAGGAGTACCCGGCCTCGCCCACGGAGTTCTCGTACTGGCAGGATCGCCGCGATCAGCTCATGGATGACGTCTATGCGGTTTCTGGGGCGACTCCGAAGTACTGAGGCTATTCGAACTCATCAGCGGTGACACGCACGACAATTGTCTCCTCGACGTCTCGAAGATCGTAGGTCGGCAACGTGTCATCGGTCCGTCGGGCGTACAGCGGCTCGACTGGGCGTCCCGGTGCTGGACCATCGATCCCGTATATTTTGACGTATTCTCCGGTCTCCTCGGGCGTACATGTCTCATTGCGCACGGCGCGTGCCAGTGCAGCCGAGAGCCACTCGTCGGTGTTGATCGAAGGCTCACGTACTAATGCGAGGTCGGTCACGCGCTTGAGGTGCCACTCAAGATCGTTCAACAGTGCAACGGCACTGCCGAGGCTAACCGTGTCGAGACCGATCGCGTTGGCAAACGGCTCACGGAGGTCGTAAGTCGCGAGTGCTGCCCCGGCGGTCTCACTGGTCAAAAGCGCCGACCGTAGGTCGACGTCGTCCGTCCCGATGAGGGCCACCTCGGTCACAAATGGGCGTAGACCGGTCGCGAACTTGTTGATTTCGTCACGCTCTATTGGGCACGTTCGACGCGTTCACGGTGTTGTGGCGTCAGACCAGTGTCAGACTGAGGGAGAAACATAATTACCCTGCGGGATAAAATGGCGCGCAAATGGACTCGATTATCGATGAGGCGATTGAAGAAGCCGAAGAGGGGCCCGACTCCGCGGATGAGTCGGAGCCGACATCCGACCCGTCGAACTCCTCTGAGTCGATGACCGACGAGGAGTTGCGGTCAGTCCTTGACGAACTTGAGACGAACATTACCGTCGTCGGGTGTGGCGGTGCCGGGAGTAATACGATCAATCGGATGGAAGAGGAGGGCATCCACGGCGCGCAGCTGATCGCGGCCAACACCGATGTCCAGCACCTCGTTGAGATCAACGCCGACGAGAAGATCCTGATGGGACAGGAGAAAACCGGCGGCCGCGGTGCTGGGTCACTCCCGCAGGTCGGTGAAGAGGCGGCCATCGAGAGCCAGGACGAAATCCTCCAGTCACTCCGTGGGTCGGATATGGTCTTTGTCACCGCCGGCCTCGGCGGTGGCACCGGCACCGGTGCAGCGCCGGTTATTGCAAAAGCGGCACGCGAGTCGGGCGCGCTGACGATCGCGGTCGTGACGACACCATTTACCGCTGAGGGTGAGGTCCGTCGGACCAACGCCGAGGCCGGCCTCGAGCGACTCCGCGATGTGGCCGACACCGTCATCGTAGTGCCGAATGATCGGCTACTTGACTCGGTCGGCAAACTTCCCGTTCGACAGGCGTTTAAGGTATCCGATGAGGTACTCATGCGGTCGGTCAAGGGAATCACCGAGTTGATCACCAAGCCCGGACTGGTCAACCTTGACTTCGCCGACGTCCGGACCGTCATGGAGCGCGGGGGTGTCGCGATGATCGGACTGGGTGAGTCCGACTCCGAGGCCAAGGCCGAGGACTCCGTAAAAAGTGCTCTCCGCTCGCCCCTGCTGGACGTCGACATCTCGGGGGCGAACTCTGCACTGGTCAACGTTACCGGTGGTTCCGACATGGCCATCGAGGAGGCTGAAGGTGTTGTTGAGGAGATTTACGACCGGATCGATCCCGACGCCCGGATCATCTGGGGTACGTCTGTCGACGAGTCCCTTGATGGGGCAATGCGGACGATGGTGGTCGTTACCGGCGTTGAATCACCTCAGATCTACGGTGGAGACACCCAGCCCGAGATGGGTCCGGCAGCCGGCGCCGGCGGCACCGACGCGACCACAACGAACCCTAGTGACGACATCGACTTCGTCGAATAACCCGCCGCTTCGATACGCCATCGATTCAAGCCCTCCGGAGTGCTATCTGGGTCCCACCCGATCAACAAATAAAAGAACGCCTGTTGTCTACGTTTACATAGGAGTATGAATATCCCGACCGACCTCTCATCGTACGTCCGGGTGCTGAAGATGGCGAGTACGCCCTCCTGGACAGAGTTCTCGCGGACCGGTTCGATTGCCGGAGCCGGTATCCTGCTGATTGGCGCGCTGGGCTTTCTGATGTTCCTGCTGATGAACCTCCTTCCTGGGTGATCGAATGCCAATCTACGCCGTCAAAACGACCGCCAGCCAAGAGCAGACCGTCGCGGACATGATTATCAACCGTGAAGAGGAGTCGATTCACGCCGCCCTGGCTCCCGACTCGTTGACCTCCTACGTCATGGTTGAGTCCGCCTCGGGGGCTGTCTTCGACCGTATCCTTGATGAGATTCCACCCGCGCGTGATGTGGTGCGCCGTTACGTGCGGTCCGATCGGTTGCCTCGGCCGGTCATCGAGGTGCCTCCGGGCCATGGGCTGACGGGGATGCCGGCGTACCTGGTGACCGGCCATTCGTTGTCGCACGAGTTGGCGTCGATCACGGTCGATCTCGGTGCGCAGCAGGCATCGTTGTCGTGGACGGCGACGGGCCGTAGCGAGGTCGACTGGGGAGATGGCACGGTG
>JBKHFN010000099.1:0-5826 GCA_046540195.1 Salinarchaeum sp. | reverse complement strand
GGTTGTCCATCACGTAGGCGAACTCGAATCCGCCCTTGCCCTTCTCTTCGGCTTCTTGCTTGTGCTGTTCGATGACGTGTTCCGGTACACTGCCTGTCTCGTACAGCAGTCGGCCGACCAGGGTACTCTTACCGTGGTCGACGTGACCGATGATGGCCAGGTTCTGATGCGGTTTGTCGTCGCTCATGGATGTGTCACGCTCAGAGGCGCTGTGTCAGAAATGTTCGGGTGACGCTATTAAAACCATTTCGATACGGCGACTCAGCGCCGCCGTATCACCCGAGTCGGCCGATATCAGCAAGCACCGCGGTGGCCGTCTCGGGGCCGCCAGCGCCCCGCCCAGAGATGTTCAGCCGGCCGGCGTGCTCGGTATCCAGCTGGACGATGTTCCGCGTGCCCGAGACCGCCAGCGTTCCGTGCTCGGGGATCAACCGCGGACCGACCCGGACCGCCTCGCGGGTCGCCTCGCCGATTAGCCGGACGGTTTGTCCGTCTTCCGCCGCCAACTCAAGCGCACTCGCCGGGATGTCCGTGATACCGTCGACGGTGGCGTCAGCAAGGGTGAACTCGGGATCACCGCCGGTCAACACGTTCGCGAGGATTACACCCTTCAGCGCCGCGTCGGTCCCCTCGACATCGAAACTCGGATCCGCCTCGGCAACGCCCAGGTCCTGTGCTTCAAGCAAGGCATCCTCGTAGCCAAGTCCCTCAACGGCCATCCGCGTCAACACGAAGTTGGCCGTTCCATTGAGCACCCCCCGGACCGCACGAACCTTCGACGGGCCATAGTCCTCGATCGTCCGGATGGCCGGGATCGCCCCACCAACAGTCGCCTCGAAACGTACCGTCCCGGCGCTGTCGGCTTCAAGCGCGCGGAGATCGGAGTAGCGCTCGGCGACCGGGCCTTTGTTCGCCAACACGAGGTGTCGATCACGCTCCAGCGCCTGCCGACAGTGCCCGAAGGCCGGCTGCGTATCGCCGAGGGTCACCGGCGTGGCCTCAACAAGCACATCGTAGGGCCCGTCGAGCGCCTGGTCGCGATCAGCGCTGCCGACCGATCCGGTCCGTTCCTTGCGGTCAAGAATCGCCTCTGGATCAAGCCCATCGGCATCAATAGCCGCCCCCGAGGAGTCGAAGATGGCGGTGACATCATGGCCGTAGCCGCCGGCCAATTCAAGAACAGCCTGTCCGACGGCGCCAGCCCCAGCGATGGCGACGCGCATCAGGCCTCACCTCCGTGATCAATCTGTGGCTCAACCACGGTGAGCCCCTTCCGGTCAGCGAGTGCACGGACATGTTCGAGCGTCGACTCGGGATCCCCTCGATCGGTTGCGAGGCGGAATCGGGCGCTAGCGGTCGCGTCGGCCCCCTCTGGTGCCGACAACGAGATGTCGGTCACCGCCACGTTCGAGGTTGCCTCCAGTTCGGAGATGGTATCCGAGAGGTCAGTCGCGACAAGCGGACCGCTCAACAGCACGGTCAGCTCCTCGCTATAGCGTTCCTCGCCAGCCTCGACGACGTTCACTCCCGCGGTGCGGAGCGCTGCAACAAGATCATCAAACCGCTCGGGGTGGATCTCAAGATCGATTTCGACCGGGATCCGGCCGCGTGGCGTGACGTTACCCCGCTCGTGCAGGATGCTCAGCAGGTTGCCACCGTGATCGGCAATCGGTTGAAGCGCATCAAGCAGCGCGCCAGGCTCGTCGACGAGCTCAAGACGCACCGTGTACGCCTGTGCCTGACTGGCCCCTTCGGGGTCGCCGTCGGTCATTCGATCACCTCCAGCCGCCACCCAGATTGGCGACGGTACAGCCGCGCGTCTACCATCATATACGGCTTACTGCGACGTGCCGCGGTTTAACTCTTACAGCCTGGAGTCGATCAAACACACTCATGCGGTGGCGGCCGTCAGCTGACCGCACCAGGGATGTCGGGGGTCAGTTGATGTAATCGATGCCGCCGGGCAGCTCCTGCTTCATGCCCTTGCGCTCACGGATCGCCATGATCTGATCGGTCTGGAGGTTGTCAGCCATGACCTGGAAGCCGGCGTTCTCGGTGTTCCAGGAGGCGCGACCCTCCGTTGCCGACCGGATATCACTAGCGAATCCGATCATCTCCTCGACGGGAGCGACCCCCTCAACCACCATCAGGTCGCCCTCCTGGTACATGTCGTCAACACGGCCACGACGGCCCTGGATTTCGCCGGATGCAGCTCCCATGTGCTCGTTGGGAACGTCGATCCGGACGTCTTGGATGGGCTCAAGCAGGCGCACCTCGGCGTCAACCAGCGCGCGGTGAACCGCGTCTCGGATCGCCGGGATGACCTGAGCAGGCCCGCGGTGGATAGCGTCCTCGTGGAGCCGAGCGTCGTGCAACCGGAGGAGCGTGCCCTGGACCGGCTCGGCCGCTAGTGGCCCCTCGTTGAGTGCTTCCTCAAGCCCCTCGATGATCAGCTCCATGGTCTCATTGAGGTGCTGGATCCCTTTCGTGTCGTCCACGAAGATGTTGGTGCCATGGATGTGCTCGACGTTCTGGGAGGTCTCCTTTTCCATGCCCGCCTCCTGCAGCGCCTCGCGACGCTCCTGTTCGGGCATATCCATGCTCGCCTCACCGAGCTTGAGCAGATCGACGATATCGTCATCAAGCGGCTCGACAGTCACATAAAAGCGGTTGTGGCGGTTCGGCGAGATGCCCTCAACCTCGGCGCTGTCGGTCTGGGGAGCCTCCCGGAAGACAACAATCGGTTCGCCGGTCTTGACGGGGATGCCCTGGTTGCGCTCGATACGCTGGGTGATAACCTCAAGGTGGAGTTCGCCCTGCCCGGAGATGAGGTGTTCGCCGGTGTCCTCGTTGATCTCAACCTGGACGGTCGGATCCTCCTTCGAGACCTGCTGGAGGGTCTCGATGAGCTTCGGCAGGTCGTCCATATTCTTCGCCTCAACGGCCTTGGTGATCACCGGCTCGGAGATGTGCTCAATGCCCTCGAAGGCGGTCATCTCGATACTCGAGGCCGTTGAGCCGGCGATGGCGTCATCAAGTCCGGTGACCGCAGCGATGTTCCCTGCGGGGACGCGATCCACCTCCTCGCGTTCGTCTCCCATGAACAGGCCGACACTCTGGATCCGGTTGGTCCCGGCCGTTCCGGAGACATACAGATCCTGCCCCTCCTCGAGGGTGCCCGAGAAGACCCGTCCGGTCGCAATCTCGCCGGCGTGGGGGTCCATCGAGATGTCCGTCACCATGAAGACAACCTCGCCGTCAGGATCGACGGTCATCATGCTCTCGGCGAGGTCGCTGTCGGCGTCGCCACGCCAGACCGTCGGAATCCGGTCGGGCTGGGCGTCGATCGGCGAGGGGAAGTGCTCGACGACCATGTTAAGCACAACGTCGGACAGCGGGGACTGCTCAACCAGCTTCTCGACGTTGTCGTTACGGTTGTAATCGATGATGTCGCCGAAGTCGATGCCGGTGCGCTGCATGAACGGCATCGAGATGGCCCAGTTGTACAGCGCCGAGCCGAAGGCGACGGTCCCGTCTTGGACGGAGACCTTCCAGCCTTCGTTCTCGTATTTCTCCTCGGCCATCCCGCGGATGAGTTCGTTGACCTCGCGGATGACATCCTGTAGGCGGGCCTGGATCTCCTCGGGGCCCTCCTGGAGCTCGTTGATCAGTCGGTCGACCTTGTTGATGAACAGGGTTGGCTTGACGTTTTCTCGAAGCGCCTGTCGGAGAACCGTCTCTGTCTGGGGCATCGTGCCCTCGACGGCGTCAACAACCACCAGTGCCCCGTCGACAGCCCGCATCGCACGGGTCACGTCACCACCGAAGTCGACGTGGCCCGGAGTGTCGATCAGGTTGATGAGGTAGTCCTCATCGTCGTACTCGTGGGTCATCGAAACGTTTGCCGCGTCGATGGTAATCCCACGCTCCTGTTCGTCTT
Organism: Salinarchaeum sp.; assembly: GCA_046540195.1. Classification (GTDB taxonomy): domain Archaea; phylum Halobacteriota; class Halobacteria; order Halobacteriales; family Salinarchaeaceae; genus CAZFMU01. The sequence continues at coordinate 1,886 of JBKHFN010000099.1, read as the reverse complement.
CCTCCGTGTCCATGGCGAGCTGGTTGCCGGCGAGATCCTCAGAGATCATGCCTGCACCGGCGAGGAGGTTGTCTGATAGCGTCGTCTTGCCGTGATCGATGTGAGCGGCGATGGCGATGTTCCGGATCCGGTCCCGGTTGTCCATCAGTCGCTCACACTGTTGGACGATTTTCTTACGTCGGCCCATTAGCGGTACCTATCGGGAGCCACCTCAAAAGGCTAGTGATTCCCGGGACAAGGCGGCCAACGCTGATGATTTGTCCGGTAACCCCTCACACGGGTGCCGCGTGGTCTTTATACGCATGCGATGCCTTTACTGTGAAGAATGGACATCCGGATCCACGGCCTGGGACCGACTGGCCCGTTCCTCTCGGCGGCCGATCGCTTCGAGACCGAACACGACCTCGCGTTACCCGTGCGGATCCACATTAGCGACGACCCCGACGAGCGAACCAAGACCGGCCACCACGAGGACCACCACATCATGGAGCTCTCGCGGGCAGCCGCCACCTCGGCGATGGCCACCGAGTTGGCCCTCCACGAGTTCGCACACATGCGTCGCCACGAGGAGAAACATCCCTCGCATGTCCAATCGACAACCGAGGCCATCTATCTCGCGCTCGCTGGCCGGCAGGTTGACCGTGAGACGCTTGCACACTGCCACCAGATCGCCAACCACATGAAAGACATCTACGCCGACGACCTCACACTCGCGGTGACCGGCCCGGACAAGCTCGTTCGGTATCTCGAAGCCGGCCTTGCTGGCGCCCTTGAGGATCGTCCGCACCCGACCGGACGCGTCGCGGGAACCCGGATCACTGCCCGGTCAGACCCGGCGATCACCGCGGTCAATGCAGCCTTCGCCCTTGCACTCATTGAGCGCCATGGCCTGGCCGATCGGAATCACCGGATCTATGCGCTTGCCGAGGCCGCGGCGGCCGACGCGCCATACGTCTCGTTTGACCGATTCAAGTCCCTCTTTCAATCGCTTACCACTGACCCCACGCCCGCGGAGTATCGCCAGACACTGATTGAGGCGACCCAGGCCTACGCCCGTGCTCGGTCCCACCCCGAGCGGGCTGCCGACTAACCGCCAAAATCGGGACAAATCGGGTTAATCCGACGTAACAATTGCTAGGATTAAGGAGAATAGAGGGCTATGAATCACTCGTATGACAGCAATTGATCTGACCCGCCGAGACGCCCTGGCGGCCACCGCTGGACTGACAGCAACCGGGCTCGCCGGATGTGCACAAAGCGACTCATCGAGTACTGCCGTTGGCTATCTCTCGACTGGCGTGAGTGACCAACCAGGCGACATCGATGAGTTTGAATCCTGCGTTGTGACAATCGAGGGGATCTGGCTTGGGCCCCAGTCGGCGGATGCTGCCGAGAACGACACCGATTCTACAACCAACGATACCGAGGCCGACGACGACGAACGGGAGTATTACGCCTTCGAAGAACCACAGACGGCGGACCTCGTCGACCTACAGGGGGATGCCCGGACGTTTATCGACGAAGACCGGGAGGTGCCCGTCGGCGAGTACGCATTCCTTCAGCTCGATGTCACAGGCGTTGAGGGGACGCTCACAGATGGCACGACCGCAACCGTCAGAACGCCAGGAGAGGCCCCGATCACGTTCAATCGGGCCTTTGAGATCCGCGCGAATACCCGCACACGGTTTGTCGCCGACTTCACGCCGGTTCGCACCGGACCACCCGGCTCAACGCGGTATCTCATCCAGCCGGTGCCAGCAGAAATCGAAGTGTCCTACGAATCGGTCGAGACGGAAGCAGATAACGAGACGAGTGCTCCGGCGTCCAACACGACGGCCTGAGTTACCGGGCCGCCGCGGCGACGCGCTCTTTCTCTTCTTTCTGCT
>JBKHFN010000098.1:0-5826 GCA_046540195.1 Salinarchaeum sp. | reverse complement strand
ATTGGTGTGTTGACCGGCGGTCTCTCGGGCGCCGAGGGCCGAGCGGCCTTTGAGGAGGTTGGGGCCGACGCCGTCATCGACACTGTCAATGCGCTCCCAGATCGCCTCGTGACCGACACGCCGACCTGAGGGCCTTCCCGCCGATGACACAATCCTTTTCGCCGACTCGGCCGACCGTCAGATATGCACGTTGCACTTCTGGGCGGAACGGGTGATCTCGGTGAAGGACTCGCGCTCCGGTGGGGCGCCGATACCGGTTACAACATCACGATTGGCTCGCGCGACGCCGAACGGGCCGAGAACGCGGCCGATGCGTACATGTCGACACTCGCCGACCACGGTCACGACCGGTCGCTCGCCGCGGCGTCCAACCGCGAAGCCGCCGAACCGGCCGATGTTGTCGTCCTTGCTGTCCCGCCGTATCATGTCGCGGATACCGTTGAGGCGGTCGCCGACGCCCTTCCGACGGACGCCATTGTCGTCTCACCCGCGGTCGGCATGCAGTCCGATGAGGCCGGCCTCCACTACCACCGACCGGGTGCGGGCAGCGTCACTGCTGTTGCTGCCGATGCGACCCCCGATCCCAACCCCGTCATCGGCGCGTTTCACAGTCTCCCGGCACACAAGCTAGCCGCTCTTGAGGTAGATCTCTCGCTCGATACGCTCTTGATCGGAGATGACAATGAGGCGAAGGAGACAATTGAGGAGCTCGCAACGGCGATTGACGGCGTTCGGGCGCTTGACGCCGGTCCGCTTGCGAACGCTGCCGAGGTTGAGTCGATGACGCCGCTGATGATCAACCTTGCCCGATACAACGAGGGACTTCATGACCTCGGTGTGACTTTCGAGTAGTGACTATTCGGTGACTTCCTCACGAAGTGTTCCCAACTCGACCACGCGCTGGGCGTGGGCGTTGTGCTGGTGAATCGACTCGTCGTTGCTCTGTTTCATCGTCACAACGGTGCCATCGTCGAGTTCCGGGAACGTCTCGACGACGCCTTCGGCCATCGCCCGGACACAGTCCTCAACGAACCGGCCGTTCTCGTGAGCGGTCTGTGTCATGTGGTCCTCGTCCGGCCGTTTCGCGTAGTTGTAGACCCGCGCGCTCATCGCGTCCCGGGCGATTCCGGCGAGCGTCTGCAGGTCAATCTCGTGGTCGCCGTCGGTCTCAAGCGTCAGCGTGGCATGCCCGCGCTGTGAGTGCCCTGGCTGGGGGGATTCCTCAAGAAATGCCTCTGTGGTTTCCTCATCGACCCCCAACTCTAAGAGCGTCTCACGGGCGCTGGCGGCAGACATTCCCTGTGAACACGGACAGACCGTCATCCCGGTGACTTTGACTCCGATCTCAGTGCGTGTGCCGGACTCGGTTGCGGTCGCCGATGCCAGGATATCAAAGGAGTACTGTGTCCGGCGGTCAGTCACCGGAGTCCGCTCGTGCATCACGTACTCGGCCTCCATGCTCACCGTCGCGGTCGTGGTGTACTCGTGTTTGTCCAACAGTCGCTCGGCGGCGTCGATACAGACATCTTCGACTCGGTAGGCGTCGTCCTCAACAGCTTCCTCAAGCGTCTCATCGACAACTTCTAAGTTCCGGCTCATATCTGCGCCCTTTCGCCAGGACGGCAGGTCAACCACGGCGTCGAACTCCGCCATCAGCACGATGGGGCGCTTCTCCTCGCGAGCAATCTCAACGAGCTTTTCGACGCCGGTCACGCCAACCTGCCCTAGTCCGACCGTCACGTCGGGGCGCGTCGCCTGTACGTCTGGGAGTTGTTCTGCCATTGCACACACCAGACGCGAGTCGGGATTAGGCCTTACGGAACCGTTTTGCCCGCTGTGCCGGCGGCTCAGGACAGTTTTTCGAGTGCCTCGAAGAAGTCAACCCCTGGACCGGCGATCCGCGCTGGCGTTCTGGCCTGTTCGATTGTGACTGTCGTTGGGAGAGCAATCTCCTGACGGTCGCGACCGTCAACTACGAGGTGTCCGGTGGGGGTGGTCGCCTCAGTCGTCGACTTGGCGGTGATGGTGACCGTCGCGTCCCCATCTACGACGAGTGGCCGGGTGCCGGTCTGCGGACACATGACCGTCACGACGGTCGCGTCGACACGTGGGTGAACCAGCGGCCCGTCCTCGCTGAGGTTGTACGCGGTTGATCCTGTTGGTGTTGCCACCAGTACCCCGTCGGCGCGCTCTGTGGCGTAGTGGGCTCCGTTGACTTCGAGATCGAAGGTCACATTCGCGCTGGCGCCGCGTCGCCGTGCCTGCACGACCACCTCGTTGACTGCCATCGGTAGTTCATCCGTGTCTGGCCCCCCGACTTCGAGTGTCGGCAGATCGTAGACGGTGAGTGTGCCCTGCTGGTAGCGCTCGATGGCGTCGGTAACCGCCTCGGTCGCGTCCGCCGGATCGACCGCCGTCAGAAAGCCGACCTCGCCGAGATTGATGCCCAAAATCGGTGTCGCGCCGACCGTCCGTGCCGTGTACAGAAACGTGCCGTCGCCACCAACGCTGACGGCCAAATCACACGCTGCGAGTTCGTCCGCTGGCGTTCCCTCATCAACCTCAAGGGCTGTCGCTGTCGTGGTGTCGACACGGACCTCGACATCAGTTCGCGGTGTCAGTGTCTCAAGTAGTGTCTCGACGACCGCCTCAGCCTGGGCGTTCGTCCGCTGACCGATGATCCCGACCGCAGTAGTCACACCTGGGGTATTCAGCCCCGATGGTATAGTCCTACTGCCATGACTGGACTGGCAACAACGTTACTTTCCTCGCCGAACGAGATGCCGCCATGGCACCGTCGGTGGGCAGGCGTTTCACTCCCCTTCCCCCGAGTCACGTTGGCTCTACCAGCCACACAGAGGGGCAGGCATGAGCGAGGACGAAGACTGGTTCGAGCGTGCGCTCCGTGAATCCGAGGTGGACGACTCCGACCAGTCGGCGGACGCACAGGAGTCACCATCTCCTGCGTCCGACAGCCCCACCGACGAGGAGCCGTCCGAGGAGGACGGTCTCTTTGAGGAGGACTTTGCGGCGGCCTTTCAGGGGGCTGATGTTCCCGGTGAGTCTGGGCCAGCCTTCCCCGGCGACGAGGGCCAGGAGCCAGACACCTTCGGCGATGAGGCGCCCGGTTCCGACATCCCTCGAATTGACCTCGGGATCGACGGCCTTGATAACATGATCGAGGGGGGTGTCCCCGAACGGTCGTTGATGGTCACAATCGGTCCACCGGGCAGCGGTAAAACCACCTTCGGAATGCAGTTTCTCGACGCCGGACTCCAGCAGGGCCAACCGGGCGTGTTCATCTCGCTTGAGGAGAACACTGATCGAGTGATCCGGAGCGCAACCGAGAAGGGCATGCCATACGACGAGTACGCCAAGACAGGACAACTGGCCGTTGTTGATCTTGATGCTATCGACATGGCCAATAGTCTCCGAAGTATCCAGACCGAACTCGTAGACCTGATTGAGGATTTCGGCGCGACCCGGCTGGTGCTTGATTCGGTCTCGCTGCTCGAAATGATGTTCGAGGACCGGGCAACTCGCCGCAACGAGATCTACTCATTCACCAAGCTGCTCAAACAGGCGGGGGTGACGACTATGTTGACCAGCGAGGTCAGCGACGACAACCCCTACGTGTCTCGGCACGGCATTGTTGAGTACCTCACCGACGCGGTGTTTTTCTTGCAGTATATCCGTCCTGAGGACTTCCAGGAGACGCGGATGGCCGTCGAGATCCAGAAGATCCGCGATGCAAACCACTCTCGCGAAAAAAAGCCCTACGAGATCAGCGACGCCGGCCTCTCAGTCTACGAACAGGCGACGATCTTCTGATCACCCGTGATGGGTCACACACTTCGGCAGGCCGACTAACTCCACGGGCTCTGAGTTGTCTGGTGAGTAGACCACCATCTGGCCCTGTTCCATGTAGGGGACTTTCCCCTCAAGTTCAGCCGGAATGTTCACGCTGTCGATGGCGTCCTCGTCGCCGAGGTTGAGGACGATCGTCGTGTTGATCTGCTTGAAGACGGCGTCGTGGATGTCCTGTGGGTCCTGTGTGATCAAGAACAGCCCAAGCCGTTCCTTCCGGCCCTGCTTGGCGGCGTCGGTAAACTTCCCGATGACACGACGCGCCTGGACCGTCTCGGCATCGGTCAGATAGTTGTGCGCCTCGTCCATGCCGACGATCAGCGGGGTCTCCTTGATCCGGTCGTACTTCGGATCGCTTGAGAGCTTCTGATCGACCAATAACGACGCCACCGCAAGGACGACCGTCTCGGCCGCCCGGGTACTGCTGATGTGGTAGGTTGGAATGACCGATAGTCGCCCCGGTGACACGACCTTCCGGACCTGCTCGGTGATCGGCACCGCGTCCTGGTCGAAGACGCTTCCGAACCCACGGATTCGCCGCCCGACCGCCTCAAAGGTCTTCTCGTGGATCCGCCCGGTTTCGTCCAGTTCTGCTTTGAGCGCGGGATCCTCCATGAACGACACGAACTGGTCGTAGGTGCCCTCATCGCCGTGCTGATCGAAGAACCGTCCGAGCAACTCCCGGAGGGCCTGATACTGGTTGTCATTGAGCCCACTGCCGGCGACGAGCCACTGGTTGTCCTGTACCATCGAGAAGGGAATGGTGAACTCAATCTGCTCGGCGCGATGTTCTCCACCGTCGTAGCTCGCCCCGGCGATCTTCGGAACGAAGGCAACGGTGTCGTCGTGACCGCCGTGGGCGATGTCCGCCCGATCCCAGGCCCGCCGATCGGTGTCGGTGACCTCCGGATTGTCGTCATGCATCTGGGCGTACTCGTCTTGTGGATCGAACTGGACGATCGCCGGCCGTCGATCACGCCCGTCCGGCAGCGCGTAGGTGTGCTCCTCTGCGAGAAGCTGCCGCAGGACGTTCTTTGCGGCGTGGGTCTTTCCTGACCCGGTTCCACCGGCGATGAGTGTGTGGCGAAACACGAGCGGATCGCCCGTAGCGTAGGTATCCTTGAGCCGGTAGTCGATCTGTGGCGGCTCGGCTGCTGTTGTCACCGGCTGGCCACCAACGGCGAGGTGTCCAAGAAACACTCCCGATTCGGGGATTTTCAGTCCAGTTTTGATTTCGGTATCGTCGGTTGCCGCCCGTACCGCTGTCTTCGGCTTCGGTACACGATCGGTCATCCGGCGTTTGAGCTCGCCGTCCTCGGCGTACAGAACGGCGACGGGGCTCAACTCGGCGATAAACTTGTAATCGGCCTCCTCAATGCTGTCCTCACGCATCGCCCGCCGAGCCTGGAGTTCGGTGGCGTCGTCGCTGTGAAACTCTTGGGCGTACTCAAGGGCGCCGATGCGACAGAACAGCCGCTCGCCATCCGGATAGGGAACGAGCAGGTATGATCCAACGCGAATTGACGATCGGTTCTCAGCGGTGATGTACGCTCGGAGCGTTGTGTCGTCACCGGTCTCGTCGATCCTGAGCCCCTCGGCAACCGAGAGGATGCCGATTCCTGTCTCTTCGCCGTCCGGCGTCGTCGGTGTCTCCTCGAAGGTTATTCCGCTATCATCCGACATCCCTTCAATGTCGAGGTCAACGTCGGTGACCGACTCATCAGTGTCCCCGTCGTCGGTGATCTCGGTAAAATCATCGAGCGGCATACGACTAGCTATCCGGGGTGTGGAATAGCCTTTTCCCCGCTCACTCGACAAACGAGAGATCAATCCGCGTGACCCGGACCGCCCCGGTCCCCGAGGTACAGGTAAGCGATCCATTCTCGTAATTCCAGTTGCTCTCATCTTGCCTTGTTTTGCCGCTGACTGACGGTAGTTTCAGACGCTCTCACAGAGATA
>JBKHFN010000097.1:0-5848 GCA_046540195.1 Salinarchaeum sp. | reverse complement strand
TCTTCGGGTAGCCGTCTTCGGTCTGCATCACGGCCCGCACGCGAGTATCGGCGCGTTCGACAACAAGTTCGACATCCATCAGCGCGCCGGTCAGCTCGGCGTACGCCCCCTCTCCGGGGCCGGCGTTCGCCGCCTCGCGGACCCGCTCGGGGTCGATATCAACCGTGACGGTGGTGCAAAACGGCTGGTTTTCGATCGCCTCGGCAATTGCTGTCTCGAGGCTCGGCGCTGAGGCCGGCGTAACGGGTGTTCCGGCAAACTGGTGATAAAGCGCACCGAACTTAATTCCGGCCTCAAAACAGGCCGTTTCGGCGGCAGTCTCAGGCATAGATGAGGTTCGTCTGGACCGGTCTTCGGTGTGGCGGTCGCGGGTAACCAGACGTTACTTATTCAGGGTCACACAACGCTGACCCAAGTAATGGACGAGCCGGTATTGCTCACCGGAGCAAGCGGGCGTGTCGGACGGGCGATCCTCGACGGGATCGGTGACCAGTACCGGTGGCGCCTGTTCGACCGACACCCACCGGAGGCGGATCTTCCCGGCGAGTCGGTTGTCGCCGATATCACCGACCGCACCGCGGTCCGCAAGGCCATGGAGGATGTCGGTGCCGTGATTCACCTCGCTGGCGATCCCCGAAAGAACGCCCCTTGGCAGAGTGTACTCGAGAACAATATCGATGGGACACAGGTCGTCTTCGAGGCGGCAGCCGAGGCTGGTGTCGAGAAGGTGGCCTTCGCCTCGTCAAATCATGCCGTCGGTGGCTATGAGACTGACGAGCGTCAGCCAGAACTGTACCGGAGTGAGGACGAGTTTCGGCTCGACGGCACCGAGTTGCCCCGTCCGGGAAATCTCTATGGCGTCTCGAAGATTGCCGGCGAGGCACTCGGCCGGTACTATCACGATTTTCACGATCTCTCGGTGGTGTGTGTCCGGATCGGCAATCTCACCGCCGACCACCCGCCGGTAGAGTACGAGCGCGGCCAGGCCATGTGGCTTTCACACCGTGACTGCGCACACCTCTTCGAGCGGTGTCTTGAGGCCGAATACGATTACGAGATTGTCTACGGTATCTCGGACAACGACCGGAAGTACTACTCCATCGAGCGGGCCCGCGACGCCCTCGGATACGACCCACAGGACAACTCCGCGGAGTACCACTTCGACGGTACGCCGAGAGAGGAGACGTGAGTTTCGCAAACGCATCCGGACGTTTTTGCGTGCCGCGTCGAATGCTCGCTCATCAGCGTGCGTGAGTTCGCGTTTGAACTGTCATTGTGTGCCCGTCTCGAAGCCGATCACGAGGGACTTGTCGCGCGGCAGCTCGGTGGCGGTGTCGCCCGTCCGGGCGGCCGGATCGTCGACATTGTCACGGTCGCCCCGGGGCCACAGTTCGCCGATCGAGCGGCGCTCACGGCTGATACAATTCCACTGGCGGCCATCGAGGCCGACGTGGGCGCTGGGCGGTTTGTCCCGGTACGGGAGGCGTTCGATGGCCCACCCGAGCGTCGCCGCGAACACGCCGAAGCGGCCGTCGAAGCAGGATTCTTCGAACAGCGACGCCGGAACGGTCGACTTGAGGTCAAGCAGGTCGGCCGGTATCCGACTGACTGGTTCGACACGCTGGTCGGCATCGAGAACAAGCCGGATCTTAACCGGCCAGGCGATCTTGAACGACAACTCCGAATCGACGTTGGGCTTGGCGTCTTCGATCGGGTTGTCCTGGCAACGGCAGATCATGTGACCGGCGCGCAGCTCAACCGGCTACCCGACCCAGTCGGGGTCTGGCGGTACAACGGCGACGAGATTGAGGTGATTCGTGAGCCAACAGCACTCTCAACGACAGCCTACGGCGTCGAGCTCGACACGGCATATGCTGGACGCACGGACATCGACATTGTCACACCGGAAGCAAAGCGCCGGGCTCGTCGGCGGATCGCCGAGCGCGCCTACGGCAAGGGCTGGCGTACCTACGCGTTGCCACCATGCGAGTGGATCGAAGTGGTTGAACGTCACGGGACGACAAGCCTCCCATGGTGTGGATACTTCAATCGAATCGTCGATCCCGGCACTGAGTGTGGGTCGGACTGCGAGGGATATGAGCAGGGGGCTCCTCCGTCGGTCACGCTAGCGGACAAACGAGCCCGACGCAGTGGCTGGAGGTCAGATCCGGATGGGGGACAACGCCGCCAGAGCGGGCTTGACTACTTCAAGTGATCACAACACGAACTGCTCGCCGTCGACCGCCAGTGGCTCCTCAAAGGCCCGATCGGCGGGGTAATAATGCGCGACGTGAACGATCCGGAGATCGCTCGCCGAGAGGTCCTCAGCGAGGTCAATCGCACCACGTCGTGTCATGTGTTTGGTGCCGAAGGTGCGCGGGACGCCATCAGGGGCGTGGTGATCGCCGCCGTAGGGATGACGCTCACAAAAGTCAGAATGGACGATGCCATCGGCCAACAGGAGATCCGGATCATCAAGGACAGCCCGTGAGCGATCGGGAATTGCGTAGTTGGTATCACCCGAAATCGAAAGCTTAGCACCTGTCTCTGGGTCCTCAATGGCGACGCCGAAACACACCAGCGGTGGGTGATCGACGGGCACGAGCGTGACGTCGAAGCCACAGATCCGTGTCGGTTCGTACGGCGTCATCGGGATGATATCGAGGACATCGAGGTAGCCGTATCGCCGGTCGTGCGTCTCGGCAACGGTCTCCTCAAGCGCCGGGTCGGTCGTATCGGCAGCGTAGACGGGAAAGGAGGCGGGGTCGCCGGCCGTACCGAGGAGTCGGTAGGCGTTGCCCAGGCCACTGGCGTGATCAAAGTGCACGTGTGTGACCACGCCAGCGTCGGGAAGGGCAATATCCTCGCTGAGGAACTGATCCCGGAAATCCGGACTGAAGTCGATGAGCAGCGACGCGCCGGTCCGGTCATTGTGGACGTGCACGGAAAAGCGCCGGCGCTGGACGCCAAGTTCACGGGCGCGCTGGCAGGTCGCACAGTCACATCCCGGTGTCGGCGTGCCCGTGGTGTCGCCTGTCCCCAGTAGCGTGACCTCCATGGCCGCGCTAGTGCTCGTGGACGTGCTCGGCTAGTTCGCGCTCTGCACCGCCGGCAACGAGGATGTCGTCGTCGCCCTCAATCATATCGAGATTGCGCAGCGTATCCCGCCGCTCGAAGTCCTCGACAGCGTCGATGAGATCTTGCTGGGTGAGGGTTGTCCGTTCCTCGGTGAGGGCCTCAAGAACGGCTTCTCGGAGAACCATCCGGAGGTCGCTTCCGGTCAGCCCCGAGGTCAGTTCGGCCACCTCGGCCGGATCGAACTCTTCAATCTCCATCTTGCTTGTGATCAACTGAAGGATCTCCGTGCGCATGGCATCGTCGGGCTTGGGGAAGTTGACGATCTCATCGAAGCGACGCCAGGCGGCCGCGTCAAGCTGATCGGGGTGATTCGTCGCGCCAATCAACAACACCTCGTCGTCGATCAGGCTGACCTCATCAATTGACTTCAACAGGGTATTGACCGCCCGCTTGACCGCGGCGTGCTCGTCTGACTTGCGGGTCTTTGCGACCGAGTCAAACTCGTCGATGAAAAGGATGCACGGCGAAAGCCGCTTGGCCACCTCGAAGGTCTTATCGACATTCTTGGCCGTCTCACCGAGGTACTGGCTGGTGATCATCGAGAGTTTCACCTCGACGAACGGCAGATCAAGCTTTTGGGCGAGCCCCTTTGCAGTAGAGGTCTTGCCCGTGCCAGGAGGGCCAATAAACAGGAGCTTGCCGATCTCGCGGAGGCCGATCTCGGCGAGATACTCACGATGTTCGATCGCCTTGACAATTTTTGTGATCTCGTCTTCCTGCTCCTTTGTGAGCACGAGGTCATCAAGGCTCATGTCGATCTCTTCGGGCGCCCGGATCTCAACGAGATCCAGCATGTCCTGATCGTCGTCCTCGTCGAAGTATTCCTCAAGGAGCGAGTCAATCCACACCCGGTCGGCCTGGATCGGACGGTTGTTGTCCCGGGCGGTCTCGTAGTCGACGCCGTCGGGGGCGTCAGCCTCGTCCTCAAACCAGTAGGCCAGCGTCGGATTGGACTGGATGCGCTCAAGATCGGCACGCGAGAGGAACCATTCCTCAGCCATCGAGCGGTCGGTCAGCGTGATCGTTCCGGAGAACTGGTCCCGTTCGGTAAACATGAGTCCTGAGACGGCATCCCAGGGCTGTTCGACACCGGTGGCTGCTCGCGCCGTACTGGGCGTCACCGAAAGCGGTCGCTCGAAGGTCCCCTCCGACCAGAAGACCCGTCGGTACCGCGGGGGTACGTCGTTCTCATCAAGGGCCCGCGCATCGTCGTAGACGTCAGCGGTCAACAGAAACTCGACGACATCGATCGCCGCAGTGCTCATTCCCGCAAAACTTCGGTATGGACCGTGTTAAACGCGTCGCCACGCTCACGAGACGGATCGTTCAGGGGGCCGGGCCGACCGGCAGGAGATACAGCGGATCAAGCGCGGCCGGTAACGCAAGGACCGAGGCGGTCGCCACGTCGTCAAACGCCCCAACAGGACAGCTGGCCAGACCGCGGTCAACACACACCAAATGGAGATTTTGGGCAGCATGTCCGGCCTCCATGTGGACATATCGACGGCCGTGATCGGGATACTCCCGGATCGTTCGGTCGTACTCGGCGGCCAATATAACGGTCGCCGAGGCGTTGTCGACCGCCGGCTGATCGTTCGCGGCGGTTACAAACTCCGGCCGAAGTGGGGCCTCAATGATCGGATCAAGCGTGGGCGCGTCCGGATCGTACTGGTACAGTCCCGGGGCAAGATCCGCAACCCCCGCTTTTGGCACCTCAAGATAGGTCTCAAGCGGGTAGGTCGCCCCGGCGCTCGGGGCTGCACGCATCGGCTGGTCGGCGTTACCGTGGGTGTACCCCTGGGCCGCCCACAGGACAGCAGCGACATCCGTGAGCGTGATCGGTCCGGAGCCGAATCCGCGGTGGCTTTGCCGGTCGGCGATGGCGCGATCAAGCGCATTCGAGGCGGCCTCTGACGCGTCAGGGAGAGTAATCGGTGACACGAGTACGACCAGATCCGCAACCAAGGTAATCGCAACGACTCATCCGACGTAGTCGAGATACTGACAGGCGCCTCGGACGTTCAGCTTGATCTCTTCGCGTGCCTTGTGCTCGCCCCACGCGTCGATCAGTTCCTCATCAACCCGATCGGCGAAGTACTCCCGGAGGGCATCGTCAGAGCGATCTTTGCGGTGGGCGGTCACCGTCTCGACCCAGTCGGTGATGCGCTCGCGATACCGCTCGAGTTGATCATCCGCTGGCGCCGGGCCATAGTGTGGATACAACAGCGCGTCGGGATCAAGCGCTTCGATCGTGTCGACATCGTCAAGCACCTGTTCAAGATTGAACGTTGAGGGAGGACTCGACTCTTGGACGCGATCGTACTCGGGAAGATATAGTCCAGCGGCGTCAGCAACGAAGACGGCGTCGTCGGTCGGTGACTCGAAGATGACCTGATGAAGTGCGTGGCCCGGCGCGTGATGGACCCGTAGGGATCGATCGCCGAGATTGATCCTGTCACCGTCAGTCAGCGGGGTGATCCGCGCATCAGGAACAGGCATCGGATCGACGTAGTACTGCCACTGGTCGCCAACGGCCTGTTGCGTGCCGGCAACGAGGTCCGAGGGATCCGCAAGGTGGGGAGCCCCGCGCTCGTGAACGTAAACGGTGGCGTTCGGACACGCCTCAGCCAGTCGACCGGCCCCGCCAGCGTGGTCAAGGTGGACGTGCGTCGGCGCGATGTACGAGAGCTCCTCGGGAGCGATCCCCACC
>JBKHFN010000096.1:0-5857 GCA_046540195.1 Salinarchaeum sp. | reverse complement strand
CGGTCACCGAGTCCAACCCGTTCGAGCAGCTGACGAGCGCGCGCTCGCCGCCGTTGTCGCTCCCATCCAGCGAAGGTGAGCGGGAGCGTGACGTTCTCGATGGCCGTCTGTCTGGGCATGAGATTGAACGTCTGAAACACGAAGCCGATCTCGGTGCCACGCAGTTGTGCCCGCCCGGCCTCCGAGCGTGCGGCAACATCTTTGCCGGCGACTGACACGGTTCCGGCCGTCGGGGTGTCAAGTGCTCCCACAAGGTTCAATAGCGTGCTTTTACCTGACCCACTCGGTCCCATCACGGCCGTGTACGATCCCGGCTCAAGCGTCAGGTCAACTCCAGCCAGCGCAACGACCGGTCCACCCAATGAGTACTCCTTTCGAACGTCCTCTAGAATCACGACCGGACGGTCCGTCGCCGCCCGCTCTCGGGCACTGCCCATGTACCCATATGCAGGGCGTGATCCGCCCTGAATGTTCCGACGAAGCCCCTATAGGCCTGCAACGCCTGTCATGTGATGATGCATTCTGACGATCGTGGCGTGCTGTCGGTGATCGCGGCGGTCGGCGCCCTCCTCCTGATACTCGGCGGTGTCGCCGCTGTAGGGCTGGCGATGGGTCAGCAGAGTCCAAACGGTGAGACTGTGCTTGAGTCCGTCGAGCAGCGATACGGTGACGCCGACTCAGCTGTGGCCGAGGGAACCGTGACGGTGTCAAACGCAACTGAGCAAGCGACCTATGAGGTCACGCTGGCGGCGACTGACGACGATCAGGCTCGCGTGACCGTCGCCGGCGAGGAGCAACGGGTTGTCGCCGGACACACCGGTGAGAAGTACTGGGTATACGATCCTCCAACCGACACGACGACCATCGTGACTCCCGGTGCCGAGAGTGAAGAGCCAACCGTTGAGGTCCGGGCTGGACCAGACGCCGATGCCGCCGCCTCGGCGAGTGGTGATCTTGATCGGGTTGCCCAGTCCCTCCAGTCAGGACTTGACGACGGATCGTGGGATGTCATGTCGGCTGACCAGGAGTTTGATACAGACGAGGTGACCGCCGAGGTGGTCGACACGCAGACCGTTGATGGCACGCAAGCGTACGTCCTTGACGTCACCGCCCCGGAGACCGAAGGGAGCGTCCGACTGTGGGTTGACACCGAGACGTCAGAAGTCTTACGCGCCGAGACCACCCGCGAGGAGTGGACGATGACACTCCGTGTGACCGACACCCGGTTCGATGTTTCTGCGGCTGATAGCACCTTCGAACCACCGAACGCGGATGGAACAGATGTCTCGCCGCGATCGGTGGACTCGCTGGCGACGCTCATTGATCTCACCTCGCTGCCCGTTGCCGATCCAGGCGAGGAGTGGACGTTCGAGACCGGGAGCGTCGTGTCGGCCCCCCTGACGGCGGTGACAGCCGAGTACACCAATGATGAGCATCGGATCGTGATCGCACAGACAGCCGCCGACCGCCTCCCGGAAACGATCGATACGGCCGGTGATACGGTCTCGATCGGTGATCGAACCGTCACGATTGTTGAGCGTAATGAGAGAACACTCGCATTGTGGCAGTCCGACGGCCTTGTGACGAGCGTGAGCGGCGATCTGAGTCGGTCTGAGCTCGAATCTGTGATTGCCACGACGACCCTCGACGACGGCGTCTGAGCCGACAGGTGGATACGGATCGAGCGTTAAGCGTTTGCCTATTGCCCGCCTACGGCTGGTGTGGCGAAACCGCTTCGTTTTCGCGTCTCTCGCGAGCAGTGGTCCGAGAGACGTGTTCGTCGTGAGATTCTCCAACCACTGCAGACAAACATCGGGGCGCAGTCGGCCCCACTGCGGGCGTCAATTCCGTCGACGTACACATCCTTTCGATTCGAGATGACCAACGGTGACCTCGCTGTGTTCACCTTCGACGACAAGACGGGATACTGGATGGGCAACACCGAGACGCCACGCGTCCTGTGGCGGACCGACAAACACGGGTGGGACGACGTCCCCTACCCGGTGTCGCGGTGGGCTCAGCGAGAGTTTCTCGATACCCTCCACGATCGGGCGCCGTGGCTCGCCGAGTATCCGCACCTCTCATGGTTTTTTCTTCCGGTCTTTATGTCGAAAGACGGCCGACACTCGACTCGACGATTCTTCCGCGAGTACGCTGCTGGTTTTCCCGATACGGACTGGCGAACGGCCGTTGACCTTATCGAGAACCTGTTACATCCGGGCATCCTCGATCCCTACCGCGAGGTTATGGCTGGCAAACTGGGAACCAGCAAACACGTCGACCGGACGCGCATGAGTGCGGCGATCAGCGAGTTCCTCGCCGCGGATTTGCTTTCCCGTGCCGACTATGAGATCCGCCCGGAAATCGAGGTTTCGACCGGTCACGCAATCGATTTTCGTGCTAGTAACGCGACTCACACGACGCTTGTTGAGGTCACCCGGCCGACAAACCCTCGTCGCCGGAGTGTCTCAAAAGCTGTCGACGCAATCCAGGAGACAATCGAGACTAAAACCGCCGGTCAACTCTCCGAACACGGTGGCGGGGTCGTCCTGTTTGTTGATTGCTCGGGCTTTGATGACGCCCAGTGGGAAGCGATCCTTGAGCACCGCCCCGAGGTCGGCCACCGGCCAACGGTTGTCTACCGTGTCCGGCCCAACGGCCCAACGCGCGGCTACCGACTCGGTCGTGTCCCACTTGATCTGACTGACGTAATCGCGTTTGAGACCTGAGCTGTTGGGGGTCCAGACAAAATGGCGCCGTGTTAGTCCATCGACGCGGTCGCCGCACCTTGGCTCTGGCGGGTTTTGATGCTCTTGATCCGGTACCGCAGGAAGCCAGTGCTCGCCAGGCCGACAACAAGTGTGCCGGCAACGATATAGAACGACAGCTGGTAGCTTCCCGTGCGGCTTACAATCTGTGAGACGAGTGTCGGGCCAGCCACACCCGCGAGGGCCCACGCAGTGAGCGCATAGCCGTGGATTGCTCCCAGTTCCTTCGTACCGAACAGATCACCCAGGTACGCCGGGAGCGTGGCGAATCCGCCGCCATAACAGGTGATGACGAGGAACATCAACGCCGAGAATACCCATACGTTCGAGATCATTGGCAGCGACAAGAACGCGAGTACCTGGATCACGAAGAACGTCGCATAGGTGCGGGTCCGACCGAGGTAGTCGGAGGCACTTGCCCAGAGAATCCGACCGCTTCCGTTGAAGACGCCAATCACACCGACAATCGATGCTGCCAGAGCAGCTGTCGCACCAGTAACGTCCTGAAGCATGTTTGAGGCCACCGACAGGAGCATGATGCCGGCGGAGATGTTGATGAACATCACGAGCCAGACCGCCCAGAATCGCGGCGTTCGTAGCGCGTCGTGCGCTGTGAGTTGGGCGAGATCACTCGAGACGGTCACCCCATGCTCGGAGTCGCCGTCACCAATTTCCTCGGGATCCATTCCCGCTGGCGCCCATCCCGATGGGGGTTTTTTGAGATACAGTGACCCAAGCGTCATAGCCGCAAAGTACCCCACGCCGAGAATGTAGAAGTTCGTCGGAATGTTGATTGTGGTCATCAGGTAATTCGCGACAGGGCCAGTAATCAGCGCCCCGCCACCGAATCCCATCACGGCCATTCCGGTTGCCATCCCCCGTCGATCAGGGAACCAACTCACCAGTGTCGACACCGGAGCGATATACCCGAGTCCAAGTCCGGCCCCGCCGAGGACCCCGTAGGTCGCCAAAAAGCCGTAGTAGCTGCCCATCTGGACGGTGACCCCGGCGAGGATCGTGCCGCCGCCAAACAGGACGGCGGCGACGAGTCCTGAGATTCGTGGGCCGTATCGTTCGACCGCCTTTCCAAGAAAGGCAGCGACGACCCCCAGCACGAAGATCGCGACTGTAAATGCGAAGGTTACGTCCGAAATCGACCATCCATGGAGGTTCTGTAGCGGCTTTTGATAGACGCTGTACGCATAAACTGATCCAATTGAGAGGTGTATTGCGACGGCTGAGAGAGCAATTAACCACCGATTCCGATCAGCCTCGACGTTTGTTGGATTCTGGTGCGACATTTGTTCTCAAGGAATGCCCGAGCAATTTAACGCTTAGGGTGACAGAAACTTTTGGCGAACGTAAAAAATGGTGTCGATCAGTCACACGCCATCATCCTCACATGGCTTCGGCGGTAGGCTTTTCTCTCGGGTTCCAGTGGATCGTATCAGGTCATGCACCGCCGGCACCTTCTCCGTGCAATCGCTACTGGACTCGGGGCGACGACAGCGCTAAGCACGCGTGCGGCGGCCGATAGTGGCACTCCCCGGATCCGCTGGCGATTCGCAACCGGTGACCGTGTGAGTGCCTCGCCAACAGTCCTTGACGACACCGTCTTTGTCGGCAGTGAGGATCACCGGCTCTACGCGCTTGATGCGACGACGGGAACCCAACAGTGGGCCATCGGAACCGACGGAGCAATCCACGCCTCACCGATGGTTGTCGACGGGACGGCCATCGTCGCCACCGGTGCTGGCACTGTTTACGCAATTGATGTAGCGCGTAGCACACCCGTATGGACCTACCAGACGAACGGTCCGATCGGTGCCTCCCCGCTGGCTGTCGACACACACGTCATTACTGCTAGCGAGGACGGCACGGTGTTTGCTATCCATGCTCCTTCAAGACGGGCCCGCTGGCGAGTTGATACTGACGGCCCGGTTGGGGCCTCGCCAGTTGTTGTTGATGATACTGTGTATGTCGGCGGCGGAGACGGCTGGGTGTATGCGTTCGATCACATGACTGGCGATCCGCGCTGGCGTGTCGACATCGGTCGGTGGGTGCTGGCGTCACCGACGGTCGTCGACGGAACCCTCTACATCGGGGGCGCCAACGACAATGTCTTTCGGCGTGAAGCCGCCGATGGCGACCAACGCTGGACCTTCGACACCGGCGATCTGGTGCTCTCTTCGCCGACCGTTGCCGATGGTACTGTCTTTGTTGGTGGAGTGCTTGATGTCATAAGCGCAATCGATGCCGAAACGGGCCGGCTGCAGTGGACCTGCCGAACCGGCGATGGGGACGACCGGATCTATGCCATTGATACAGCGACTGGAGCGATGACCTGGTCGGCCGATACCCGTGGGACGGTCGACTCTTCGCCAACGGTGGCCGACGGTCGCGTGTTCGTTGGGAGTCGCGACGGAACCGTCAGAGCGTTCGAGGCCGCCACAGGCGCACCGCGGTGGACGCTTGAGACCGGCGGGGCGGTCAACGCGTCGCCGATCGTCGTTGATGGGATCGTCTATGTCGGCAGTGCCGATAGTCGCTGTTATGCAATTGACGCCGGTGTTGACGGCTCGAGTATTGATTCGCGGGTGCGTCTTGGAACGCTCGGCCACCACGATGGGTGGAGCGCACCGCCGTCAACACGCGACAGGACGACTACCGACGACACGGGAGATTCCACTCGTCTGGCGCTTGTTGCTGGGATCGGTGGTGTGGCGACGGCGACTGTTGCACACCACCGATCAAGTGAGTGACGGGGAATCGGTCCAAAAGACTTGAGAGAGATCCACACCCAGCAATAGCTATGTCCACCCCTGCCCGGGCTGTCGCTGCCCTCACGCTGTTAGTCCTGCTAATGGGACTGCCGCCCGCAACAGCGACTCCCGGGACTGGCCCCACTGACGCCACGTTGAGCGTGGACAGCGCCTCCGGCGATACGGTCGCACTCGCGACGACCGACACGTTCGATCCGACGGTATCGATGCGCGTTGCTTCGCCGGCCGCTGCCAACACGACGATCACCGGCCAGGTACGCCTCCGGAACCTCGGCAATCACGATGGTTCTGGCACCCTCACCGTCC
>JBKHFN010000095.1:0-5957 GCA_046540195.1 Salinarchaeum sp. | reverse complement strand
CAAGCAGAGACCTCGTAGGCCGCCCCTGGTCGTCCCATGCCCTGATGGTGTAGTAAGCATCAAGCGCTCGCGCGAACGTCGTCGGGTTAACGCGAGCGTCATCGTCCGCCCGCGGCATCGTAAACACGGCCGGCAGTCGGTCAGCCTCCCGGTCAAATCCTTCGCGGACATTGAACAGCCGTGTTAGTGTCCAGACACGCTCGCCGACGCGCTTGAGTTCATCGGGCGTATACGAGAGTCCGATCGCTTCGAGCAGGTCCGCTCCGTAATCATCAAGCGTTGCCTCGCCGACAAACGAGTCTGCAATCAGACACCAGTACGCCGACATCCGTGTCTGTTCGGCGGCGACGACGCGGGCTTGCTGTGTCGGGGACCAACTACGCGCGTCAAACGGCTCTTCCTCGATGGGAATTGATCGGCGATGACAGGCGCCTCGATCACTGGTCGCGTACGCGAGGGCCATCGTGTTGGCACGTCGCGGATCGTACGGCGGGGCGTCCATGGCCTTTACCGTTGGTATCAGTTCGTCTCCGCCGTAGCGTTCGGCAGCTGCGGTGACCCCTTCGGCGAGCGTGTCGGCCAGCGGATCGGCCCGGGTTGCGATAGCCGTAATGAGGTCACGAAGCGCGCCATCATCCCCGAAGTCAACCGATCGATCAATGAGGTCGTTGTCCGCGGCAAGCAAGGCCCATGCGGCGACGTTGCCGGCAGTGATGAGGTCGATGCCAAGCTGGTCGCACGTCTGCCCGAGTGTCACGACCGCGTTGAAATCGTCAATCCCGAGCCCGGCCCCGAGTGACATTGCTGAGGCCCCACGCGGAATGTACTCGCCAACCTCCGTCGGGATGCGATAACTCCCCGGAAATGGCACATCGTCCTCGCGACCATTGGCGGCCGTCTCGACGGCTTCGATTCCGATGTCTTCGGTTCCATCGAAGTGGCCGGATTGCCACCCCTCGGTCTGCAGCGTGCCGGTGGCATCGGCGACGTTGACCGTCTCGGCGGTCCCACTAGCGGTGCGCCACTCGCCGACATCACTCGCCTTGTAAGCGTCAATGTACTCTTTGACGAGCGCTTCCCGGCCCTCGGGTGGGTCGTTCCGTGCGATAACCGCCTTGAGCTGTTTCGCTCCCATCACTCCTCCGGCCCCACCGCGTCCGGCGTGGTGGTCGCCACCGTCCGAGGCGATGGTCGCGTAGGCCACCTCCTGTTCGCCGGCTGGCCCGACGGCCGCTACGCCCCCCTCAAATGCGGCGTCAGCATCAGCCGTATCAGCGCCGGTCAGTTCCGGCACGGGAACGACCTCGGCGTCGCCGTTTTCGACGATGATGGCGCTCAGCTGGTCGGCCTGCCCGGTGATGATGAGCCCCATGTGTGTCCCCAATGATCCGGCAAGCCGCGAGGCGAACGTGCCACCGCTGTAGGAGTCTAGAAACCCCCCAGTAAGTGGCGACTTTGTGATCGCCGCGTATCGGGTCTCTCCGGGCAGCACCCCCGAGAGTGGTCCAAGCATCATCAGCAACGGCATCGCCGGATCGCGTGGAGCTGTCTCTGGATCGGTTTCGGCGTAGAGATATCGTGCGCCGATGCCCTTACCGCCGAGGAACTGTTGACGCCACCGGGCGGGAATGCGTTCGCTGGTGACCGTCGCCGTCGAGAGATTGACCCGCAGGAGCCGATCCGGTGGCGTCAATTCCATATCTGCTGTTGGCTGATTGCCGCAAAAACGTTTGGTCTCTAACGCGGCAATGATTGCGTCATCAGGTCGTGAACCTCCGACACGTGCTTCGGAACCTTCTTTATGACGCTGGTGATGACACACAGGTACAGATGCCAGTACTCTGGCTGGAGGAGATTGGGGCGGACGATACCGATATTGTCGGCGGCAAGGGCGCCTCCTTGGGCGAACTAACCAGCGCCGACCTTCCCGTCCCCCCGGGATTCGTTGTCACCGGGGCTTCATATCGATCGTTTCTCCAGGACACCGGGATCGAAACCGAACTCTTCGATATCGTTGATGTCGACGCCGACAATCCGGAGGATCTCGCGGATGCCGCCGAACGCGCACAGTCGCTGATTCTTGAGGCGGAGTTCCCCGAGGACCTCCGGGAAGACATCATAGCAGCGTATAACGACCTGAGCGGCGATAGCCCGTTTGTCGCCGTCCGGTCGAGTGCGACTGCTGAGGATCTGCCCGACGCGAGCTTTGCCGGCCAACAAGAGACCTTCCTTAATGTCACCGGCGACGATCTGATCCGCCGCGTCAAGGACTGCTGGGCGTCGCTGTTCACCCAGCGGGCCATCTACTACCGGCAGGATCAAGGATTCTCGCATGAGGCCGTCGATATTGCCGTCGTTGTGCAACGGATGGTCGACGCCGAAAAGAGCGGCGTGCTCTTTACGAGCCATCCGTCGACCGGCGACCCACAGATGATTGTCGAATCGGCCTGGGGACTCGGTGAGGCTGTCGTGGCCGGCGAGGTCTCCCCGGACAACTATGTGATCGACCGCAAGAGCGAGGCGGTCGTAGACGTCTCCGTGGCCGAAAAGCGCCTGAAATACGAGCGTGATCCGGAGACCGGCGAAACGGTTGAGGCAGAGGTTTCCGAAAACCAACAGACCGCTCAGGTGCTTGATGAGTCCGAACTTGAGGAACTCCGCCAGCTGGGCGAACGCGTTGAGGCTCATTACGGCCAACCACAGGATGTCGAGTGGGCGATGGCCGACGGATCAACCTACATGCTCCAGTCCCGACCGATCACGACGATCAACCCCGGTGTCGAGGAGGCCTCGGGCATGGCTAACGCCGTCGGGACCGAAACCACAAGCGACGCCGACAGCCGCGGGTCGGGTGGGAACGGCAGCAACGACAGTAATAACGGCGATGTGCTGGTCACCGGCTTGGGGGCAAGTCCCGGTCAGGCGAGTGGCGCCGCACGCGTCCTTGAGACGCCCGAAGACATGGACCGCGTTCGTGAGGGTGACGTCATTGTGACTGAGATGACGACCCCCGATATGGTCCCCGCGATGAAGCGAGCGGCCGCCATCGTCACCGACGAGGGTGGGATGACCAGTCACGCCTCCATTGTTTCCCGTGAACTCGGCGTTCCGGCTGTCGTCGGTGCGGGTACCGCAACGACGCGAATCGATGACGGCCAGCAGATCGCGATCAATGGCGAAACGGGGGCCGTCCGCGAGGGTGATATCGACACCGGTCACGATCCCGTTGGCGAGGTGCGCCCAGACACCCCGGTCAAACCCATGACCGCCACCGAGGTCAAGGTCAACGTCTCCATTCCCGAAGCGGCCGAACGCGCTGCGGCGACGGGTGCTGATGGTGTTGGCTTGCTTCGGATGGAGCACATGGTCCTCTCGCTTGAGAAGACCCCCGAGCGGTACATCGCCGACCACGGCGAGGATGCCTACATCGACGAACTCGTCGACGGCATCGAAGGGGTCGCCAACGAGTTCTATCCCCGGCCGGTTCGCGTCCGAACGCTTGACGCGCCAACCGATGAGTTCCGCGAACTCGAAGGAGGAGAGGATGAGCCCGTTGAGCACAACCCGATGCTCGGCTACCGCGGCATCCGCCGATCCCTTGATCGCCCGGAGGTCTTCCGCGCGGAACTTCGTGCCTTCCGCCGCCTCTACGAAATGGGCTACGATAACGTCGAGATCATGTTCCCGCTGGTCAATGACGGCGATGATGTCATGGCCGCCCGTGAACATCTTGAGGCCGTCGGGATCGATACCGATCGTCGCTCGTGGGGGGCGATGATCGAGACACCGGCAGCCGCCCTCTCCGCGGAGTCGCTTGCTGAGGCCGGCGTTGACTTCGTCTCCTTCGGCACAAACGACCTCACCCAGTATACCCTCGCTGTCGACCGGAACAACGAGGCGGTCGCCGACCGGTTCGACGAGCTCCATCCGGCGGTGCTCACGCTTATCGAAGACACCATCGCGACCTGTCGAAAACACGATGTCAAGACCAGCATCTGTGGTCAGGCGGGGTCCAACCCTGAGATGGTTGACTTCCTCGTTGAGGCTGGTATCACCTCGATTTCGGCAAATATCGACGCTGTTCGAGATGTCCAACACGAGGTTAAACGGACCGAACAGAAGATGCTCCTCGACTCGGTTCGCACGAACTGACGGCTATCCCAACCGAACTGCTGTTCCGTAGGCGATAACTTCGGCGCCGCCGTCGATGATCTCCGAGGTTTCGAGTCGGACGTTGACGACGGCATCCGCACCCATCTCCTCTGCGTGTGCTTCCATCCGGCTAAGAGCTTCATCACGTGCTCGGGTGAGCAACTCTGAGTAGCCTTTGAGCTCGCCACCGGTGATATTCCGGAGTGACTGGGTGATATCCCGGCCGATGTTGCGGGCCTCGACGGTGTTTCCCCGCACGAGTCCGAGTGATTCAACAATCTCCTGCCCCGGCACCGTGTCTGTCGTTACGGTCTGCATATACATCTCCTGAGGTGCCCGGTACACAAAGCGTCATCGCCCGGTTTGATCGGTCCTACTGTTCCGTCGGCTGGACAGGCCCATCGCCGATCACTGCCTCAAGTGCCTCAACGAACGCCTCTCGGGTCGGAAAATAGTCCACGTTGGCCTCGGCAAGCAACTCGGCGACCGGTTGTGGGCCATTCGGTGTTCGAACCTCGGTGTCACCCTCTCTATCGCGAACAGTCGAGCCCTCGATCGGCCAGGTCAGTCGGTCAGCAACGCGGGCCAGCGGAGCCCCGGCGACCGGTTGATGCTCGCCGAGTTCGACGCTCTGGTCGTCCTCGTCTGCCATGGCCTTCGGTCATGTCCCGGCCGAATTGTGCCTTTCGTTACCGATCGGCTATTTCCGAAGGACCAGACGGAGGATATCCTCGTCCTTAAGTGTGTGATCAAGCCCGACCTGCTGGTCCTCGTGTTTGGCGCTCGGGCCAGTTACACGCGCCATGCGGTAGCGGTCGGTGAAGCCGAGCTTCTCGACGGCGTCCTCGACGGTGGCTTCCGTCTCAAGGATGAGCGGCTCGTCGTAATCGACCCCACGGCCCGGCTTGTCCATGTACACGCGGATCAACCCGAGATCCTCCCAGAGGCGCTCAGTTAGCGCGTCGAGGCCCTTTTCTTCGGTCGCGCTGATGAAGACTGCTTCCTCGGGATCAATGTCGTGACTGCGAAGATTTTCGTGGACGGTCTCGGCGTACTCCGGATCGAGCAGATCTGCTTTGTTGACCGTCACCATCGACGGCAGATACACCCGGTTGTCCATGATGCCGTCAATGAGTCGATCCAGATCAACCTGTTCGTTGATCACCACATCGGCGTTGACATAACCGTGTTCACGGAGGACACTCTTGATTGTCGCCTCGTCGAGATTGAGGTCGACGCTGGCGGTGATATCGAGCCCGCCTTTGCCCTTGCGAGTGATCGAAACGCGCGGCGGCTCGGTGTCGAGCCGGATCTTGTTTGCGTGTAACTCCTCGCGAAGGCGTTCGTACTGATCGATCTCGAACGCCGAGAGGACGAACACGATGAGGTCGGCCGCTCGAACGACCGAGAGAACCTCCTGACCGCCACCGCGCCCGCTCGCTGCCCCCTCGATCAGCCCCGGAATATCGAGCAACTGGATGTTCGCCCCTTTGTACTCGAGCATCCCGGGATTGACCTCAAGCGTCGTGAACTCGTAGGCCCCAGTCTCACTGTCGGCGTTCGTGAGCGCGTTCAATAGCGTGGATTTCCCGACACTTGGAAATCCGACAAGTGCAACCGTCGCATCGCCGTGTTTTTCGACGTGATAACCACCCCCGCCGCCGCTCGATTGGCGCTGGCGGGCTTCGAGTTCCTCCTTTTTCTCCGCGAGTTTCGACTTGAGCCGGCCGATGTGCTCCTCGGTCGACTTGTTGTACGGCGTGTTCGCGATTTCCTCGCGGAGTTCTTCGATCTCCTCTTCGAGC
>JBKHFN010000094.1:0-6001 GCA_046540195.1 Salinarchaeum sp. | reverse complement strand
CCGGTCCCTTACGAGCGTCTGTCAGGTGTCTGACGCTGGAGTGTGATTTTTGCCACCGGCCGTCCTCCACACGGGCATGGCTGAGACCGACACCGAGACGATCACCGTTGGGGAGCGCAGCGCCGGGCCACCGGCGGCCGACGAAACCACTGCCGGAACCCCTGTGACACTTCCGGTCGTCGAACTCCTGACCGGCCGGGGATTTATTACCGGCAAATCCGGCGCGGGCAAGAGCAACACCGCCTCGGTTGTCCTTGAGGACCTACTGGCGAACAACTTCCCGTGTTTCATCCTTGACGCCGATGGCGAGTACTACGGCCTCAAGGAGACCTACGAGATCCTTCACGCCGGGGCCGACGAGGAGTGTGACATCGTTGTCTCGCCCGAACACGCCGAGAAACTCGCGAGTCTGGCCCTTGAGGAAAACGTCCCGATCATTCTTGACATCTCTGGATATCTTGACCGGTCGGCGGCCGACCAGCTGGTGCGCGAGACCGCCCGACACCTCTTTGCCAAAGAGAAGAAGCTCAAGAAGCCATTTTTGCTGGTCGTCGAGGAGATCCACGAGTACATCCCCGAGGGAGGTGGTCTTGACGACACCGGGCGGATGTTGATCAAGATCGGCAAGCGTGGGCGCAAACATGGCCTCGGGCTCCTTGGGGTGAGTCAGCGGCCCGCTGACGTCAAGAAGGACTTCATCACCCAAGCCAACTGGCTAGTCTGGCACCGGCTGACCTGGGACAACGACACCCGCGTCGCTGGACGCGTTATCGGCGACGCCCATGCTGAGGCGATCACTGATCTTGACGATGGCGAAGCGTTCCTTCAGACCGACTGGACGGACGCGGAGATTCGCCGTGTCCAGTTCCGTCGCAAGCGCACCTTTGATGCCGGCGCGACGCCCGGGCTTGAGGACTTCGAACGTCCCGAGTTGAAATCCGTCAGCGAGGGCCTGCTTGCGGAACTTGAGGACATTTCCGACCGGCAGGAACACCGTCAGGACCGCATTGAGGAGCTCGAAGCTACACTCGAACGCAAGGAACGCCGCATTGACGAACTCAAGCGGGAACTCGCCCAGGCCAAGACCGTCTCGGACGCGGCCGAACAGCTTGCTGCAGCAGTTAACGATGGGTCTGCGGTGGCGGCAACCGCCGCCGCCGATCTCACCGACCGCATCGAGACGATTGAGACGGCTGTTGAGACGCTGGCAACACGACTTGACTCCCTTGAGTCCCCCGCTGTAGAGGAACCAGCGACCTCCCCCGAGCCGTCTGACTCGCTCGGATCGGTGCTTGAGTCGGCGCTTGAGACGACCGACACTACGGATGCCTCCCCGTCCTCGACAGTGTCTAGTGACTCCGACTCGCTTCCGGATATCGACCTCGCCTCCGCATTTGATCCTTGGCCGGAAGCGCTCAGCCCCGCCGAACGCGGCCGCGATGACCCGCCAACGCCTGATCTGACAACATCGACTGCGTCGCCAACACAATCTGTATCGACCGCCTCTGAGGCGTCTGCGACGCTTCCTGCGGCGCTGTCACCCGCCGAGCGTGAGCGCGCTCAGGCAGCCATCCGCGCAGCGACCTGTCCACCATCGGCCGCTGAGACGGTTCTTGAGCGACTCCGTGAGACGGCGGCAACGCCAGACACGCTCGCTGACACTCTCGAAATCCCAACCCAGCACGTCTGGACACTCCTCTTTGAGTTGCGTCGGCGTGACCTGGCAACGCGTGACGCCAATGGACGCTACCGGCTCGCAACTGGAGCCGAATCGACTCCTGATCGCGTCAGTCTATGACCCCCATCCCCAACCTTTAGGTTCGCTCCCGTGTGATACTATCAAACTCTCCATGCGTCCACGGGATGTTGTTCGATTGTGTGGTTGTTCCCGACACCGGTGGACCACGGGCTCGCCTCAATCGTACCGTTGAAGGATGCGCGTCAATCATCACGCAATGCTATCTCACGGATGACGGCTACTGAATGGGGGATTATCACGGGGGTTAGCGTCTCGCACGCTCGTGCGACGGTTGACGAGCTGACCGCCGCGCGTGCGGACTCCCAGCAAGATCGGGTCTCATCGCTACTCCGTCGTCCGGATGTCTCCGAGGCCTTCGCGCTACAGACGTGCAACCGGTCAGAGGCCTATGTCGTCACCGAGGACCCAGAGACCGGTCGAGACGCCCTCGCCGACATTGCCCCCTCGGTGCGCGAGGGGGCGGTCGTCTACCGTCGTCACGAGGAGAGTCTCCGACACCTCATGGCGGTCGCTGCTGGACTTCGCTCGCTTGTGATCGGCGAGGATCAGATTCTCGGCCAGGTGCGCGACGCCTACCACGATGCCCGCGAAGCTGGCGGGGTTGGCCCTGTCCTTGAGGAGGCCCTTCCAAAGACCATCCATGTTGGTGAACGCGTCCGCACTGAGACGGCCATCAACGAGGGACACACCTCAATCGGGAGTGCTGGCGTCGAACTCGCCACTCAGGAACTCGAACTCTCGAATGCGCACGCGTTAGTCGTTGGTGCTGGCGAGATGGGGGCATTGGCTGCCCGGTCGCTCGCCGCCCACGGCATTGACCAACTGACAATTGCAAACCGAACCGCCGATCACGCTGCTGAACTCGCTGAATTGATGCGCTCGTCTGTCTCCCAGCCGGTTGATACCATCACGCTTGAGCGCCTCAACGCCCGGTTATCCGACGCCGATGTCGTGATCACGGCAACAGGCAGCACCGATCCGGTTATCACCCCTAATATTGTTCCGCCGACCGATACCCTCGTCTTCATGGATCTCGCGCAACCGCGTGATGTCGCTCCGGCCGTCGCCGAGCAGACCGGTGTCACCGTCTACGATCTTGACGATCTCAAGGCCGTCGCCAGCCGCACCCGCGAACAGCGCCAGTCCGCAGCGACGCGGGTCGAATCGATCATCGACTCGGAACTCCAGCACCTCCTGACGCGCTTCAAGCGCAAGCGCGCCGATGAGGTTATCGCGGCGATGTACGAGGGGGCTGAGGCGATCAAACAACAGGAACTCCAGCAGGCGTTCTCCCAGCTTGAAGCCAACGGTGACCTCTCGGAGGCCCATCAGGAGGTCATCGAGTCGATGGCCGACGCGCTCGTCAACAAGCTGCTGGCGGCGCCGACCGATAGCCTCCGGGAGGCAGCCGAGAACGATGACTGGACGACAATCCATACGGCACTCGAGCTGTTTGACCCCCACTCTAATCCGAGCCAGGAGATGCACCCGCCGTCGGTGACGGCCCAGGACGACTAGCTCAGTCGCTCGCCTGTGGTTGCCGGCCGGTCGACCGAGAGGGCGGCGGGACGCCCGCAGGGGTGTCATCGTGGGTCGCCCACGGGAGCGGACACCGGTCGACCGTTTCGTTGACGTGGGCGTACTGCTCCGGGGCGTTCGCCAGCGGGTGTGCGGGATTGTAATCGCCGTCGATGCGCGCCGCCCGCACCTCACCGAAGCCGGCGAGCCGTGCTAGAATTCCGCGCCAATGGTGCTCGGCCGCTGTGGGGATTGAACACTCGCGTGGTAACTCCGCACCCGGGAGGCGCCGTCCCAGGACAGTGACGTTGATGTTTGCCGCGAGCTCGTCGTGATCAAGAAGAATACCGACCCGGGCGTCTGACGGAGATCGTTCGGCCAGCACGTCCAGGCCAAGGTGTAACGCACGATACTCGGCGACATTGTTGTCCGGGGCGCGATCGGGCAGGGATAGTCGCGCCACCTGCCGTCCATCGTAGGTTTCAATTACGGCCCCGAGCCCGCCGTCGCCGTGGTCACGGAACGACCCATCGGTCGCCACATAAAACTCGCGCCGATGGGTCTGCGGTGGATGGGCGATGTGCGGGGTCGGTGCATCGTCGAACAGGTCCCGGAGGGGTGGCCGGCCATGAGCGGCCATGGGCATCGTTGGCGGGGCAGGAAAATAAAGACTGGTGTCAACCGACGGGATCGAAACGCTTGAGCAATCCGCACCAAAACTCACCGGCCGTGTCGGGATATCGCGATGTGGCGTTGTTCTTGTCGCTGGCGGCGGCTTGGGGGACTTCGTTTGTTGCGATCAAGGCTGGCCTCGCCTATTTTCCGCCGGTGCTGTTCGCCGCACTCCGGTATGATATCGCTGGTGTCTTGATGCTTGCCTATGCGTGGTACGTTCTTGATGATCCACTCCCGCGTGGACACGACCAGTGGGCCGTCGTTGGGACTGGTGCGGTGTTAATGATCGGTGCCTACCACGCCCTGCTGTTTATCGGTGAACAACACACCACCAGCGCGGCAGCGGCCGTCATTGTCTCGCTCTCCCCGGTGTTGACGACCGGACTTGCCCGGATCGCACTACCTGAGAATCGACTGGCGCTTCCCGGAATGATCGGGATCTTCGCCGGACTCCTTGGCGTCGGGCTGATTGCCCGCCCCGATCCCGCAAATCTGCTTGCGCCGACCTCCGTCGGTGTCGGGCTGATCTTTCTTGCAACCGCAGCCTTTGCGACGGGGAGTGTGGTGACAAAGCGCATTGACGCGGGACTTCCGGTTGAGACCATGGAAGCGTGGTCGATGCTCGGCGGGGCGGTGCTCATGCATGCCTGCAGCCGACTCATCGGTGAGTCCATGGCCGACATCGTGTGGACGCTTGAGGCCCTTCTTGCGATCGGCTACCTCGCCATTGTCGCCAGCGCGATCGGCTTTCTAATCTACTTCGCGCTGCTTGACCGACTCGGCCCAGTCGAGATTAACCTCGTTTCGTATATCGCTCCGATCGTGACCGCGGTTGTCGGCTGGCTTCTTCTCGGCGAGACTATCGACGCGCTCACGCTCGTTGGCTTTCTCGCGATTGTCGTTGGGTTTGCCCTGATCAAACGACGAGCACTGTTTGACCGTCTCCCGGTCGGTCACTCCGGTTGATACGAGTGGCCGACGGCGAGCGCAACGACGTTGAGTGCGAGCAACCCCAGAAAGGCAATCGTCTGCGAGACGGTGTTAAGCCCGGTTGCAAGCAACGGGAGGTATAGAAACGGCAGCGCGACAGAGAGCCAGAACCCGACGAACCTGATGGGCCGTTCGGCGCGCTGTCGAAGGGTCGCTAGCGATACTCGTTCGTGCTCTTCGGTGGGGGCGTCCGAGTGCATGGATGGGTTCGACATGGGGACCAGCGTGTACTCACACGTATGACCCAAATGGGCATATAACCCCCCGAGCGTTCGCTGATTTTGCGACGTTTTACACCGACTTGAGCACGAGTAATCACTGCCTGAAATCGCTCGAAAAAGTTCACAACGAGATTTGCAGCCGTTTCGTTGTTACTGGAATCCGATCCGGCTCTGGCGACGCTCGCCCGGCGGTCGGCCGCTTCCACCGTGGAACTCTTGCTCGATCCCCTCGTAGTACTCAAGCAGGTCCTCGGTGATCGTCGGGCGCACCGACTCGATGGCTGCCCGGAAGTGCCGCATCTCAACAGCCTCGGTGTCGGGGTCGTCCCGAAGTGCCTCGATCGCCGCCTCGCGGGCGATGGTCTCCAGATCCGATCCGACGTACCCTTCGGTCCGTTCGGCGAGCTCACGAAGACTGACGTCCGGTGCAATCGGCATGTCGGCAGTGTGGATCCGGAAGATCTGTTCGCGCCCGTCGATGTCGGGCTGTCCGACCATGACCAGGCGATCGAACCGGCCTGAGCGGATCAACGCCGGATCAATCATGTCTGGCCGGTTGGTCGCGCCGATAACCATGACCTCCTCCATCTCCTCAAGCCCATCGAGCTCAGTCAACAGCTGGTTGACGACCCGCTCGGAGACGTTCGATCCTGTTTCCTGGGACCGCCCGGGAGCGAGTGAGTCTAACTCGTCGAAGAAGATCACTGTCGGGGCAACCTGCTTGGCCTTCCGGAAGGTCTGCCGGATGGCCTTTTCGGACTCGCCAACCCACTTCGAGAGCAACTGCGGGCCGCGCACGGAGATGAAGTTGGCGTTGGTCTCGTTGGCGACGGCCTTG
>JBKHFN010000093.1:0-6081 GCA_046540195.1 Salinarchaeum sp. | reverse complement strand
CGTACAACTGTATCGACCGGCATCTTGAGGAGCGGGGCGACCAGACCGCCCTGCTCTGGGAGAGTGAGGACACGAGCGAGCGCCGCCGGATCGCCTATCAGGATCTCTACCGCGAGGTCAACGAGATAGCGGCGGCTCTACAAGAGGTCGGCGTTGAGGAGGATGACATCGTCACCCTCCACATGCCGATGCTGCCAGAGCTGCCGATAACGATGCTGGCGGCCGCTCGTATCGGGGCGCCGCACTCGGAGGTCTTCGCCGGATTCTCCGCAGAGGCCCTTGCCGAGCGGATTGACGACGCCCAAAGCGACGTCGTTGTCACCGTCGATGGGTACTACCGCCGCGGCGAGTTCATGCATCATAAACATAAGGCCGACGAGGCGGTTGAGATTGCTGACCACGACGTTGATACTGTCTTGGTCTGGACCCGCCACGGGCCCGAGAATCTCCACGAGGACGCCCACCTCGAAGAGGGTCGCGACATCCTGGTGGACGATCTGCTGGCCGACAAGCGTGGGGCCCGCGTTGACCCCGTTTCCCGGGATGCCGAAGACCCGCTGTTTTTGATGTACACCTCGGGGACGACGGGCAAGCCAAAGGGCTGTCAGCACCGTACTGGCGGGTATCTCGCCTACGCGGCGGGCACCAGCCGGAATGTACTTGACATTGAGCCCGAGGACACCTACTGGTGTTCGGCGGACATCGGGTGGATCACCGGTCACTCCTACATCGTCTATGGTCCGCTCGCGCTCGGGACAACGTCGGTCATGCGCGAAGGCGCTCCCGACTACCCCGACAAAGGCGTCATGTGGGAGGTCTCCGAGCGGTACGATGTCGACATCTTCCATACCTCCCCGACGGCCGTGCGGATGTTCATGAAGTGGGGTGAGGAGATTCTTGAGGACTACGACTTCGACTTTCGGCACCTCACGACCGTTGGCGAGCCCATCCAGCCGGAGGTCTGGGAGTGGTACTACGAGCACATTGGCGGCGGCGACGCCGTTATCGTCGACACCTGGTGGCAGACCGAGACCGGTGGGCACCTCATCACGAATCTCCCCGCGCTGGAGGACATGAAGCCCGGGAGCGCCGGTAAACCAGCGCCCGGTATTCAGGCCGGTCTGGTTAACGATGATGGCGAGGAACTTGAACCGGCGACCGGACAGGCCGGTAACCTGGTTATCAAGCGGCCCTGGCCGGGGATGCTCCAGACGGTCTACGGTGACGACGAGCGGTTCATCGAGACCTACTGGCGGGACTTCTCCGATACCGACAGCGACGACTGGCGCGACTGGAACTACAAAGCCGGTGACGGGGCCGTCCACGAGCGCGATGGTTACTTCCGGATTCTCGGTCGGCTTGACGATGTCATGAATGTTGCCGGCCACCGGATCGGAACGATGGAGCTCGAATCGGCTGTCGCGGAGGTCCCCGAGGTTGCTGAAGCAGCGGTTGCCGCTCGCAACCACGAACAGAAAGGGGAGGTCCCGGACATCTATGCGACGCTTCGTGAGGGGGAGACCGCCGGTGAGGAGATGAAAGCCGCTATTTACGAAGCCGTCGAGGACGAGATTGGCGCCTTCGCCCGTCCGGCGAACGTGTTCTTCACCAGCGAGCTCCCGAAGACGCGCTCTGGGAAAATCATGCGCCGGCTGCTTGAGGACATCTCGAACGACGAAGAGCTTGGAAACACCTCGACGCTCCGCGATCCGAGTGTCCCCGAACAGATTCGCGAACAGGTTCACGGAGACTGATCATTCGGAGCGTCGTTGACGCTCCGTTCTTCGGCTCTCAACGACGCTCACGAGACACCCTAACACATCACAAATGCCAGATAATACCAGCCACGATACGAGACCCGACGGCGGCGTCCCAGGGGACGTCGTCAACCGCGAACAGCAAACCGACTACCTCCAGACGGAGATCAACATCCTCAACCCGAGTACGCCGTACATGCGGGACCACCTCAAGGTGATCTGGACCGGCTTCACCGTTTGGATCTTCACCACCTTCGGCCCGGTGACCGCGACGGTGTTGGCGCCGGATATCATGACCTCGACAATGCCGGTCCTCGGATTCCCGTGGCACTACTTTGGCATCGCTATCGGCGGCCCTGGTGGATCGCTCCTGCTTGCCACTTGGTATGCCCGCAAGCGTGATCAACTCGATGAGAAGTACGGGATTGACCACTCTGCACCGGTCACTGACCCGGGTGGCCAGACGACTGCCGCCGACGGGGGTGAAGAGGCGTGATGGCCGCTGCTGTCCCGCTGCAGGGAAGTACGCTCCTGCCGGAAGGGCTCAACGTCTCGTTCAAGCTCCTGCCGGCCGCCATCGTCTCGGCAATGATGCTATCGTTCCTTGCGATCGGCTTCATCTATAAGGTGGCCGACACCGACGACATGTGGGTCGCCGGCCGGTCGATCGGGAACATCGAGAACGGAATGGCCATCGGTGCGAACTGGATGTCGGCCGCCTCCTACCTCGGGATGGCAGCGTTGATCGCCCTCTCAGGAGTCTACGGCCTGGCTTTCGTGGTCGGGTGGACCACCGGGTACTTCGTGTTGTTGATTTTCCTAGCCGCCCAGATGCGCCGGTTTGGGAAGTACACCGCGCCTGACTTCGTCGGCGACCGGTTCAACTCCGATTCCGCACGGGCGATCGCGGCGGTCACCACTTTCCTGATCGGGTTTGTTTACGCCATCGGTCAGGCTCGTGGCATGGGGCTGGTCGGACTATACATCTTCGGTGATCCCGGCATCCCCGGTCTCAGCGGGTACCAGTCGATGATGATTCTCTTCATGGTGATCACCATCGGATACCTGGCCCTCTCGGGCATGCTCGGGGCGACGAAGAACATGGTCTTCCAGTACCTCATCCTGATCATCGCGTTCCTCGTCGGACTGTACGCGACCGGATGGGCGGCCGATTACTCGACGATTCTCCCACATCTCGAGTACGCCCAGCTCATCAGCGCATTAAGCGCGGAGTTCTCCGAACCGTTCGTCAACGAGAGCTACTACCTCTGGATCGCGACGGCCGTCTCGCTGGCCTTCGGGACCTGTGGCTTACCGCACGTGCTGGTGCGCTTTTACACCGTTGACAACGAGCGGACCGCCCGCTGGTCGACCGTTTGGGGACTGTTCTTCATCGCGCTGTTGTACCTCAGCGCCCCCGCTTACGCCGCCTTCGGGACCGACCTCTACAGCCAGAACATCCGCCCGGCCTTCGGTGATCCCGGGATGACGAGTGCTGCCGCCGATGTCATCGTCGTGTTGGCCACGCAGCTGTCCGGTCTGCCATCCTGGCTCGTCGGATTCGTCGCTGCTGGGGGGATTGCGGCAGCCGTTGCAACCACCGCCGGGCTGTTTATTGCCGGGTCATCGGCCATTTCCCACGATATCTACGCCAATATCATCAACGAGGACGCCAGCCAGCGCAAGCAGATGATCGTCGGTCGACTGAGCATCGTCGCCCTCGGTGTGCTGACGATGGCCGCTGCCTTCGACCCGCAGGCGCCGATTGCGGCGTTGGTCTCCTATGCGTTCTCGCTGGCGGCGACCGTGTTGTTCCCCATGTTCTTCCTTGGTCTCTGGTGGGAACGCACCAACCGGCAGGGGGCGCTCACCGGCATGATCACCGGGCTCATCCTCTGGTTGATTCCGATGGCAAACGAGGGAGCCTTTGGCATCGTCAACGGCGGTGCCGGCCTCGGCATTGATGTTATCGCGACGTGGATGCCGGCCATCGGTTCGGCGATCGTCAGCATGCCGCTGGTGTTCATCATCACCATCGTGGTGTCTCTGATGACGGACAATCCGCCACAGGAGACCCGACAGATGGTCCGACAGTGCCACAGTCCCCGGCCGATGGCCAAGGACCGCACCGCCGAGGAGGTCGTTGCCCGCCGCACCGACGACAGCCCCGCAGACGACTAACCACTACTCCCACCAATGTACAATCGGATACTCGTCCCAACGGACGGCAGCGAGGTTGCAGAGGCAGCCGTTGATCACGCCCTTTCGATCGCTCGGGACAACGACGCGGAACTCCATGCGTTGTACGTCGCGGACACCAACGCGATCAGCGTGAGTCTTGGCACCGAACAGGTTGATCGGATCCGACAAGGCAAGTTCTCGGAGATGACCGAACTCCGCGAACAGGCCGAGGCGGCTACCGGCTACGTCGCCGATGTCGGGGCCGAAGCCGGTCTTGAGGTGATTGAACACCATGCCGGTGGGGTCCCCCACCGGATTATCGCGAACTACGCAGACGACAACGACATTGATCTTGTCGTGATGGGGAGTCACGGTCGCACCGGCGTGCGTCGTGCCCTCTTGGGTAGCGTCACCGAGCGAACCCTCCGGTCGACGCGAGCCCCTGTACTGGTCGTTGACTACCGAGAAAACGAATAACCCCATGAGCCGGCCCCGTCGACGAATGACTGTCTGCGCCACGCACCGATGTCTGTGATCGATCGCCTCAAAGAGTACGCCGTGACCCACCAGCGGGGGATCGTCCACGATCTCCTATTCGCGCTTGTGTGGGTTGGACTCGTCTCGGCGATCTTTAGCGTCGTTGACGGGCCGCAGTGGGCCTACTACCTGCTGATGCTGACCGGCGTTCCGGCGTACTTTGGCTTCGTCTACTCCTGGCAGTTCGCCAAACAACAGCACGCCACCGATCCGCCGTAGTCGGCAGGCGACAGGCCTTTGCGCCGAGGCGGTGAGCATCCCACATGGACCACAAGCGGGCACTCACCAGCGTGGATCTGCGGGCGCTGGTGCCCGAGTTGTCGGCATACACGGGTGCCGTCCTCGATAAGGCCTATCTCTACGGCGAGGATCTCGTGCGGTTGAAGCTCCGTGACTTTGAACGCGGACGGATCGAGTCACTCATTGAGGTCGGCGACCGCAAGCGCGTTCATACCGTCGATCCGGAGCATGTTCCTGATGCTCCCGAGCGACCGCCGAACTTCGCGAAGATGCTCCGTAACCGAATCGCGGGTGCTAATCTCGTTGGTGTTGAGCAGTACGGCTTCGACCGCATTCTCCAGTTTCGCTTCGAGCGCGAGGACACAGAGACGACTATCGTCGCCGAACTCTTCGGCGATGGAAACGTCGCCGTTCTTGATGCGGATGGGACCGTCATCGACTCACTCCGGACGGTTCGATTGAGTTCGCGCACCGTCGCCCCTGGTTCCGCCTATGGCTTTCCGGAGGCCCGGGTTGACCCGCTCGCGCTTGAGTACGACCCCTTCCGCGAGCGAATGGTCGCCTCAGAGACCGATCTGGTGCGGACACTTGCGACCCAGTTCGACCTCGGTGGCGATTGGGCGGAGGAACTATGTACGCGCGCGGGTGTCGAGAAGACCCTCCCAATCGCGGAGGCAACCGACGAACAGTATGAACCACTATACTGGGAGCTAAACGCCCTTGCCGATCGTCTTGAAGAGGGGCCGCTTGATCCTCGGGTGTACTATACCGACGAACAGCCGATTGATGTCACCCCGCTCCCGTTCGAAGAGCGGGCCGGCCAGACGGCCGAACGCTTCGAGAAGTTTAACGCCGCTCTCGATACCTACTTTCACGCGCTTGAGACGACGACCGAGGAGGAATCCCAGCCCACAGAGCCCAACCGCCCTGATTTCGAGTCGGAAATCAAGAAACAACAGCGGATCATCGAACAGCAACGCCAGGCAATCGCGGATTTTGAGGCGGACGCCGAGGCCTACCGCACACAGGCCGAGAAACTGTACGCTCACTACGATCTCGTCGATGAACTTCTTTCGACCGTTCAGCGGGCCCGTGAAGCGGGTGAGGACTGGCCGAGCATCGAGTCGACCCTTGCGGCCGGTGCCGACCAGGGAATCCCAGCGGCCGAAGCGGTTGAGTCCATTGACCCAGAAGAGGAGCGCCTCCAGATTCGCCTTGACGAGCAGACCATCTGGCTTGATGTCACGGCCGATCTCGAACACAACGCCGACCGGCTCTACACCGAGGCCAAGCGGATTGAGGATAAAAAAGCCGGGGCGGAGGCGGCCATCGAGGACACGAAAGAGCGTCTCGAAGAGATCAAAGC
>JBKHFN010000092.1:0-6134 GCA_046540195.1 Salinarchaeum sp. | reverse complement strand
GGTGGGTTTCGGCGATTTCCTCAAGTACCGTATCCTGTCGCTTGCAGGGTTTACACCACTCGGCACCGAACTTCAGAATCTCGATCATAAGATATCATTAGTAAGGCACTCCCCAAATATAGGGGTGACGCTCGATACGGGCTGTCACTCCTCAAGGGTCACGTCGATCACATCCGGCCCAGACCGGTCAATAGCGGTTGCGAAGGTTTCCTCGAACGCGTCGATCGAGGTAACGCGGTGGCCACGGGCGCCGTGGCTCTCGGCGTTTGCTGGAAGATCAACTGGCGGCTCAAAGTCCATTCCCACGAAATCATAGGCGTCGTGATCACCTCCGAGCATCGCGACAGTATTGTCCTTGAGAATCTGGTAGCTCTGGTTGTCAGGGATCACAACGGTGAGGTCAGCGCCCTCGGCCGCCGCTGTATAGATCGCGTGTGGATAATACAGGTATGATCCGTCGCCGATGAATCCAACGACCGGTCGTGGATCGGTCCATTCGGTTTCGGCCATGGCGGCGCCGACGGCAGCCGGAAGCCCATAGCCCAGTCCCCCGCCGGTGTTCCAGAGGTACTGTCCCGGCTCGAAGGGCATCCGTTCAAGGA
This sequence comes from Salinarchaeum sp., assembly GCA_046540195.1. Taxonomy (GTDB): domain Archaea; phylum Halobacteriota; class Halobacteria; order Halobacteriales; family Salinarchaeaceae; genus CAZFMU01. Next base: position 5,532 of record JBKHFN010000092.1, on the reverse strand, counting down.
GCGGTTCGCGGGCAGTGATGCTTTCATCGATGATGAACGCCCCCGGTGCGATGTCGTGCATTGCCTCGACGAGGCGTGCCTTGGTGAGTGCTTCTGTATCCTCAAGCGGATCGGGTGTCGTGGCCCCGATCGCCTCGATTCGTCGTCGCCGCGTCGTGTCGTCGATCTGCTGGGCAACTCGGTCGGTGATCTGCTGCATGATCCGCCCGGGATCACCGACCACGGCAATATCGGCAGGATGATTCTTGCCCACCTCGCGTGGAGCACTCGAAATTTGGACGATGGTCGCGTCCTCCGGCACAAGCGACTCCTCGTGGCGCATGAGCGTGGTGTTCGTCGAGCAACCGATTAGTGCGAGCACATCGGCGTCCATTGCCTCGCGAGCGGCCGTCTCATCCGGACTGATAACCGATGCGAACTGGCGGTGGTCGGTCGGAAAACTCACCTCGCCGCCGAGGATCTCGCCGTGTACGCGCGCTCCGGTCGCCTCCGCTAGATCGACAGCTGCCTCTGTGGCAACGCGGCCGGCCCGGGCGACGTGATCGCCCACAACCATGACAGGCTGTTCAGCCGTCTCGAAGGCGGCGGCTGCGGCGGCGATCTGTTCGCTGTCACCGCCCCCTGCGTCCGGGATCGCGCCGAGACGCTCGGGGGCGGCGTCGGTCGGTTCGCGCATGACATCTGATGGGAGCGCCAGAAACACCGGCCCGGTCGGAGGCGTCAGTGCCCGTCGGACAGCCCGCCGGAGTAACATCGGTAGCGCGTCGATATCGGTTACCTCGGCGGTCTCCTTGCAGAATTGCTCGGCGAGTGCTTCGAGATCGCCGGTGAGGATCGGCTCTTCGTGCCGAAAGTCCCGCTCGTGGTTGCCCGCGGTGACAAGGACGGGCGCACCGGCGTACATCGCCGCGAAGATGTTACCGAGCCCGTGTGCAAGCCCAGGCGTGACGTGGAGGTTGGCGACCCCGAGTGGGTGCTCAACGCCGGGCTGGTGTCGGCGTGCGGAAGCGTATCCGGCGGCCATGCCGGTCGCGATGTCCTCCTGTAGTCCCAAGACGTACTCAAGATTACTGTCGGCAATGGCGTCGAGGATTGGCAACTCCGTTGTCCCTGGATTGCCAAAGACGTACTCGACACCGTAGGCGTCAAGCGCATCCACGAGGAGGTCGGCCCCGGTGTAGGTGTCGGCCATGTTCGCGTGTTCATCGGCCGCGTACAAATACTCACAGGCCGGGGCCGTCACCCACCGAAGCCACCCAGCTGAGTCTGTCTGGACTGCTCATCGTCGGTTCCGTGTTCGGCGGCAATGGCTGTCGCCGCCTCCCGGCCGCCCGATAGTGACGCGCGGTCGGCAACCTCAATGCGGCCGAGTGCGTCCGCGGCAGCAGGCAACGCCGCCTCGAAGCGTTGGAGGAACGTCTGGCGGGCGCTGTCGTAGTCGACAACCGGCCGGGGGTAGTCCTCGCCGATCTCGACACCCACCTCGGCTTGTACGTGCAGCGGCGTCGCCTCCGGCCGATCAAGATGCTTATCCGGCAGCGAGGCGAGCTCGGGAACCCACCGCCGGATGAAGACACCCGCTGGATCCTGATCGCGCACCTGCTTGCGCGGGTTGTACAGCCGGAGCGTTGGCTTGCCAACGAGGCCACACTGGGACTGCCATTGGGTGTAGTTGATCGATGCCTCCGAATCGATCAGGTGGTGATGGAAGTAGTCGGCGCCGATTCGCCAGGGCTGCTGGAGGATATGAAAGTACACGGATGCACACATCGCTCGCATCCGGAAGTTGAGCCATCCGGTCTCCCGGAGACACCGCATTGCCGCATCGACCATCGGATAGCCCGTCTGGCCGGTTTTCCACGCCTGTACCAATGCGGGATCATACCGATCGGCGTTGAATCCTTCGAGTGCTGGGTTAACCGCCCGATCGAGCCACCCCGACCAGTCCTCAAGCTTCTGCTCGTAGTGTTTGTTCCAGACCAGCCGCGAGCAGAACATCTCACGCCCCCGGCAGGCTGGTGCGTGATCGCGGACATACTGGTAGACCTGCCGGACGGAGAGACAGCCGAACCGGAGATATGGCGAGAGACCACTTGCGCCCTCACGAGCGTCCTGTGGAGCGGAGATGTTCGATGGGTAGGCCTCAATGCGGTCGACAAAAGCCTCAAGGTGGTCACGAGCGGCGTCAATCCCGCCGGTTGGCACCCTCGTCTTTGACGGCTCAATCGCATAATGGCTCTCGATCCACTCCGGCGTGATGTCCGTCTCGACTGTGGCTATCTCGGCCGCATCCGGCCGCCACGGGTAGGGGTCAGCCTCAAGATAGGTTTCGATGGCGGACTGCCAGTCGGCTCGGGTGTTCTCAACGCCGCGGACCAGTCCGTCGCCGTCGACGAATCGAACCCCCGCTTGCTCGCGAACACGGCGGTCGCGCTCGGCGCCGTACCGGCCGGTCGGCGTCGCCGGGGCGACGATGTCCCACCCGGACTCGCGGAACCGATCAAGCACCGCAACCGGGTCGCCGTGGGCGTAGGTCAGTCCCGCTCCCATCGCTTGGCGGTAGCGGGCGTCGAGGGATCTGAGACACTCGTGGAGAAACCGCACTCGGCTGTCACAGGCAAGGCCATCGTCATCGTAAAAGGCCGGATCGAAGACGAACACCGGCAACACTGTGTCGGTCCGCGCGATGGCCGTCGCCACCGCCGGCTGGTCGGCGACCCGAAGGTGTTCACGGTGCCAGATTACCGTCCCCGACTCCGTTGTCGGGACGGCACTCGCACGAGGCCGCGTGGTGTCGCCACCGGTCATCTTTCTGGGAGCGCGGAACCCCCGCCGTTCAGGGCGGGGAGGAGCGCGTTCGGGTACTGTGCAACCGCCGGAATCGGCAGGGGTGGTTTCCCCACCGATGTGTAACGGTTATCGAGCATGGTATCGGATCGCATGATGCACTCCACGGCGGCCACAACGGACGCCGTGGAGGGGCACTCGTAGGCGTGCCCTGAACTCGGGGTCGGATGACACGCCACCGCTCCCGCCACGTCGTGTGGCGATGACGCGGTGAGAGGCCACCGAGAATGAACGTGGTGTGAGCCAGCCCATCGCGTCGGCACCGATACCGACGCGATAGTGCCTCTCCATGGGCCAGCGCCTCGCCGGATACAGCCCGGCGAGAGTACGCCCGAGCGAACTGTGGTGTTCGCTCGGGCAGAACGCTGTGCGTGCAACCCGCGTCCGCCGCCGTCAAGGATGGTGTGGAAACCCATCATGGGTGAAAGCCCCGCCCTTCAGGGCGGGCGTAGCTTACTACCATTGGTACCTCGCCGACACACAAAACGGCCACGCGCCGACACTGCTTCCGACCGGTTTATCCTTGCCGCCGAGCAATTCCTTGCCGACGTGACGCCTCTGGCCGCCTTCGTTCCGCTGTCGACCCTGTCGGTTCGCTCACCGGTGAGCGCCGCTGCTACCGTGTTGTTCTTGCTGATCGGAGCTCTCGCGATTGCGGCACTCCCAGCGACCAGGGATGGTCGCCGCTACCGACGACTGCTGGCGGTCATCTTTGGGGCCTCGGCGCTGTCCTATGGTGGGGTGGCCCTCGGGTATGGGCAACTCACAATCGGCGGTACGCCGACGCTGGGACTGCATTATCTCGAATGGCTCCTCGGCACGCCGGCGTACATTTGGGGATTGTTCGTGCTGACCGGCGACGGCCGGACTGCCCGTCTCGCTGTTGGACTCGATCTGGTCATGGTCATCACGGGCTTCGTCGCGAGCGTGCTCACCGGATCGATCCGATTCGTGTTCTTTACGACGGCGACACTCGCACTCGTCGGACTGTTCGTCGCGCTCGTCACCTCCCAGGGAATCGACGGATGGCGATCACGCCTCTTCCGTGATCTTCGTCGGCTCTTCTTGGTGTTCGGACCGGGCTATCCGCTGGTGTGGTTGCTTGGCTTTGATGGCCTCGGGTACCTGGGATTTACAAGCACGAACCTGGCGTTTCTCGCCCTTGATCTGATCGTGAAGCTTGGGTTCGCGGCGCTCGTCGTGCGACATCTTGGTCGGTCGGCAACACGTGTCGGTGCGCCGGCCTAACAGGATGGATCATAGGGCCTATACGGCCGTAGTCCGTGAGACAATCGTGATGAGTCACCTCGGATTGACACTCCGAATGGCGATCGTCGGGTCGATCCTGTTCGGCTTTTATGCGGTCGTTGCGGCGGTGGCAATCGGGGTCTTCGGACTGCCACTTTGGCTGGTCCTCCTCGGGAGCATCGCCTTTGTCGGCGTACAGTACAAGATCGGCAAGTGGGCGGCGCTTAGAAGTGTCGGCGCCGAGGATCTCCCCCCGTCACAGGCACCGGAGGTCCACCGACAGGTTGAGTCGCTGGCGAACGATATGGGCATTGACAAACCCCGGCTGATGATCGCTTCGATGGGCGTGCCGAACGCCTTCGCCGTTGGTCGCAAGGGAGCCGGCACAGTCGTGGTGTCACGCGAGCTCCTCCAGCGACTTGACTCGGACGAGCGAGCGGGCGTTCTCGCACACGAACTCGCGCACATCAGCAACCGCGATGTCGTGATGATGGTCGTTGGTCAGGGGATTGCCTCAATCGTCGCCATCGCCGCCGAGTGGGCGGTGTTGTTGACCGGTGAGAACGATCTGTCGGATTTCTTCCTTGCCATTGTCGTCGGGCAGATCACCCAGATGCTGGTCATGGTGTTTGTGTTCGCCATCTCCCGCTATCGGGAGTACGTTGCCGACAGCGATGCTGCCGATGCAATCGGCTCCGGCGAGCCGCTCGCTCGGGCCCTTGAGAAGATCAGCCGCGGCAACGAGCGCGCACGGGACTCCGGTGTGACTGCCGAGACCAACGCCCTGTGCATCTTCGGTGACGGTACTGGACTCGGTCGACTGTTCGCTACCCACCCACCGATCGAGAAGCGCATTAACCGCCTGCGAAACTGAGCCGATGGACATCAGGACCCTCCTGGCAGCGGCACTTGGTATCCTGCTCGGAGCGGTCATGCTCGTCTTTCCGGACGCCATCATCCGGGCCTACCTGGTGGGTCGCATGCCGACCGACCGATACGGCTCTTATGGTGATTATGACGCCTTACCGACGCGATGGCGACGACTTGTACAGGTGATTGGGGGGTTCGTCCTCGGTGGTGGACTGTACTTCGCCTGGCAACTCCTGTGAGTTCTCTGAAGGGCGGCGAACTTCTTTGTGGGATAAGTGGTAACGCCCTTCTATGGGAACGGTTGTCGCAATTGAAACTGACTCCGGAGTTACCATCGCCGGCGACCGTCGAACCACTCGCGGCGGAACGGTCACCGGCGATAGCACACAGCGTGTCTTCGCGATCAGAGACGTCGGGGTCGGTGCCATCGCGGATACCGGGGCAATCGACACGTTTCGTCGCCGTTTTGAGAGCGCGCTTCGACGGGCTCGTCGCGAGCAGGCCGCCGGACTCACTGCTGAGGTTGTCGCCCGGGTTGCCGCTGGGGCAGCTCAACGGACCGGCGTT